>JAQBPS010000300.1 GCA_028287415.1 Bacillota bacterium
GGCGGGGCCTCACCCCGCTCGACCTTCAGCGGCAGCCTGATCGGGATAAATCCGGTCAAGGGGGGATTCCCGTGGGCGACACCGACTATGAGCGGTACATCAACACCGACAACCTGCTGGCATGTCAGAGGCGGCCCGACCAGTTGGTCAACCATGACGAACTCTGCTTTCAGACCACCCACCAGGTCTCGGAACTATGGATGAAGGAGATCCACCATGAGCTTGGCGAGGTCACCCGGCTCATGAACGGAGCGGGGGACGGCCTCTGGCGCGCCGTTCATCTGCTCCGGCGGGTACACCTGCTGATGGGCTTTCTGAGCAGCCACCTCAGCGTCCTGGAGACGATGCACCCGACTGACTACACGCCGATCCGGGCGACCCTCGGCAATGGGAGCGGCATGGATTCGCCGGGCTTTCGCGCCATTCTCGCGGCTGGGCCCGCTGTGGCCGCCGCTTTCGCCGGTTTGCTCGCACGGCGGGGCCTCACCCCGCTCGACCTTCAGCGGCAGCCTGATCGGGATTATGCCTTGTTTCAGGTGATGCAGGGCCTGCTCGATTTCGATGAGGGTTTCCAGCGCTTCCGCCACAGCCACCTGTTGCTGACCCGCCGCCAGATCGGCGATGCGGTGGGACTCTCCGGCGTACCGGTGCAGGTGCTGGAGAAGCGGGCCGGCCGCACCTTTTTCCCGGACCTCTGGCTGGCAATCGCGGAAATGAGCGAGGAACGCAAGCTGGCGTATGGGGGCGGCACCGCGCCATAAATCCGCTCGCCATCCATTATTTGAAAAGGCAAACGCAGGAGAGCCCTGGTGCACCATCGAAATGTTCGTTTTGCGCTGACCCGTGTGGTAAGCGCGACGACCGTCCAGACAGCCACAGGGGGTACTTCTCAATGAAGCAACTGTCTCGCATCCTCGCACCAGCCATGATCGCAGCACTTGTCGTCGCTGGTTGCGGCTCATCAGCCACCAAACCGCCGACCGGCGATAAACCGGCGCCAGCGGTCGACCCCGCCAAACCGGTGCAGGGCGGCGTCTTCACCAAATCCCTCAACTACGGTGACCCCGGCAACCTCGACCCGATCATGAAATCAGATGTGGCCGCACAAATGGTCACGATGAACATCTTCGATACGCTGGTCAAATACGACCCCATCAAGAAAACGATCGTCAAGTCGGTCGCTGCGGATTACAAAATCAGCGACGACGGGCTGACCTATACCTTCACGCTGAAAAATGGCGTTCTGTTCCACAACGGGCGTGAGCTCAAGGCCGCCGACGTGAAATACACGATCGAGCGGGCCAGCAACCCGAAACTTGCGCCGGTCACACTCAAGCTGTTTGACAAGGTCGCGGGCTATGACGAGTTTCAGAAGGGCGCCACGGAGATCTCCGGCATCAAGGTCGCCGGCGACTACGACCTGACCATCACTCTGAAGCAGCCCAAGGCTACCCTCCTTATGGACCTCGCCAGCGCTCCTGCCGGCATCGTCCCGAAGGAGGAAGCCGAGAAGCCCGACTTCGGCCAGAAGCCCGTCGGCAGCGGGCCGTTCAAGCTTGTCGACTGGAAGAAGGACGACAAGATCACGCTTGCCGCCAACGACAAGTATCAGGGCGGCCGGCCTTACCTCGACCAGGTCGTCTTCCGGATCATGAAGGAAGAGCAGACCCGCGACGCCGAGTTCCAGTCCGGCACGCTGGATTCCATGACGCTCGGCGAGACGCAGTACAAGCGGTACGCCGCCGACCCCGAGAAGCAGAAGGGGCTCGTCGAGGTGCCCGAACTCTTCACCCGTGCCATTCACTTTAATACGACCAAGGCGCCCTTTGACAACGTCAAGGTTCGTCAGGCGATCAATTACGCCATTGACAAGAAAGCGATCGTCGAGAAGGTCCTCTATAACAAGGCGTTTGTCGCCACCGGCGTCCTGCCCTCGAGCAGCCCGGCCTATGACCCGAACCTGAAGGGCTACGCGTATGACCCGAACAAGGCGAAGCAGCTCCTCCAGGAGGCCGGCGTTCCGAACGGCTTCACGTTCGACGTGCTCGTCACCGCCGCCACGGCGAAGTGGATGGAAGCGATGAACATCGACCTGAACAAGATCGGCATCAACGGCAAGATCAACCAGATGGAGAGCAGCACACTGCTGGAGAAGGCCCGCAACGGCGACTACCAGGCCGTGATCTTCTCCACCGGCGGCGATGTTGACCCGATCAGCTTCCTGGGCCGCTTTGAGTCCCGGAACTTCGGCAAGGGCGGCAACGTCACGCTGTACAAGAACGACCAGGTGGACAAGCTGCTGGCGGAAGCCTCGACGGTCACCGACCCGGCCAAGCGGAACGACATCGCCCGCCAGGCTGAGAAGATCATCGTGGCGGAGACCCCGTGGTTCATCTTCAACTACAACAAGGCTGTGGCGATCGCTCAGCCGTGGGTCCACGGGCTCCAGCCGGTCCCGACCGACATCGACTTCCAGGACCTGACGCAGGTCTGGGTGTCCAACAAGAAGTAAGCGACGGGTCGGGCGTTTGCCCGGCCCATCCCTTTATGGAGGAATCTCATGCTTGGGTATATCAGCCGGCGATTTTTGCAGCTGATTCCGATCATGCTGGGCATCACGCTGGTCACTTTCCTGCTGATGCGCGCGGCCGGCGGCGACCCCGTGATGCAGCTGATCGACGATCGGTCAGCCGGTATGGATCAGGCCGCTGTTGATGCGATCCGCCAGCAGTGGGGGCTGGACCAGCCGTTGCCCGTCCAGTATTTGCGCTTTGTCGCCAATGCGGTCAAGGGTGACCTCGGCCGCTCCTATGTGTCGCGGAGCTCGGTGGCCCAGGCGATCAACGAGCGGGTGCCGGCCACGGCCAGGCTTGGCCTGACCGCCCTGATCTTTGCGGTGATCGTGGGGATCGCGGCCGGTACGATCGCAGCCGCGCGGCGCAACTCGTGGTTCGACACGGCCACCATGGTTGTGGCGCTGGCCGGCGTTTCCATCCCCGTCTTCTGGCTGGCGCTGCTGATGATGTACCTGTTCGCGGTCAAGTGGCACGTGCTGCCCGCCTCCGGTTACGGGGACGGGCAACTCAAGTACCTGATCATGCCCGCTTTTGCGCTGGGCGCCGGCATTACGGGGGTTGTGGCCCGCGTCACCCGCTCCGCCATGCTGGGCGTGATCAAGGCCGAGTACATCACCACGGCCCGTTCGAAGGGACTCTCCGAGTCCAAGGTCATCTTCAAGCACGCCCTGCGTAACGCACTCATTCCGGTTGTGACGATCATCGGCGTGCAGCTGGGCGGCGTGCTCTCCGGCGCCGTCATCACCGAGTCGATTTTCAACTGGCCGGGCATCGGCCGCCTGCTCGTCGACTCGATCGGCAAGCGGGACCAGCCAATGGTCCAGGGGGTTGTCATCTTCTTCGCCCTGCTTTTTGCACTCGTCAACCTGCTGGTGGACGTCGCCTATGCGGCGGTCGACCCGCGCATCCGCTACAGCTAGGAGGCTGAACCCTTGAATATGGCTGAACAGCCGGCCGCCGTGGCCGCGAAGCAGGGGGAGGTCCTGAGCCAGTGGGCGCTTGCCTGGCGGCGGCTCCGGCGGATGCCCGGCCCGATGATCGGCCTCTGCGTCTTCGTCCTGCTCGCTGTGATTGCGCTCTGTGCACCGCTGCTGGCGCCGATGGACCCGGTGAAAGATGCGAACGTGATGGACGCCCTGACCGCCCCGGGCGGCAAGTTCCTGCTGGGCGCTGACCACGCTGGCCGCGACGTGCTCTCCCGCCTGATCTACGGCGCCCGCATCTCCCTGACGGTCGGCATTGTCGTGCAGGGGATCGCGGTCGTGATCGGGACCGTGCTCGGCCTGCTGGCCGGCTACTTCGGCGGCTGGCTGGATGACGTGATCTCTGGTGTGACTACCGTGCTTCAGGCGTTTCCGGGGTTGCTCTTCGCCATCGCCGTCATGGCAGTGATGGGCCCCGGCCTGTACAATGTGTTCCTGGCGCTGGGGTTGGTCGGGTGGCCGACGGTCGCCCGGCTGGTGCGGGGCGAGGTGATGGCCCTGCGGGAGCGGGAGTTTGTGCAGGGCGCGCGGGCACTGGGTGCGCGGGATGCGCGCATCCTGCTCAAGCACTTGCTGCCCAACTGCCTGGGCCCGATCATCGTGGTCGTGACGCTGGGCATCGGGGGGGCGATTCTCTCCGAGGCGAGCCTTAGCTTCCTGGGTCTGGGCACGCAGCCGCCTACGGCATCGTGGGGCGCCATGCTGGCGAGCGGCCGGGACTATATCTGGGAGGCGCCCTGGCTGACGCTCTACCCGGGCCTGGCGATCTTTGTCACGATCCTCTCGTTGAACCTGTTGGGTGATGGGCTGCGGGACGTGTTGGACCCGAGGCTCAAGCACTAAGCGTTGCTGTGTTATGGGCATTTTTTACACGGATGACACGGATTTCACGGATCTGCATGGATTTTCCTTTTCGCGATGCTCTGTAAGGGCGGGACTGAGGTGTTTAAAATATATATGTAACACCCGAGTCCCGCCCTCACAGATAGCCGCCCCACGAAAATCCGTGCAGATCCGTGTTGATCCGTTGTAATCCGTGTAAAAAAATCGAAAAAGGTTCATCCCAGTCCCACACCTCCCCCTAAAATCCACACCTGACGAAAGGATTCGCCGCCACCGGGAGAGAATACCAATATGATTCGACGGGGCGGCAAACGCCCGGTCTATAAGTCAGTTGGTTGGAGGGCGGTGATCCCATGCCCGATGTAAACGATAAGACGGTGCATTGGCGGAACAAGCCGGAGGAACGCAAGGCCGGTGAGGTTCTGCACAAGGTGTACGACGCACTGAAGGAGAAGGGCTATAGCCCCATCGACCAGATCGTCGGTTACCTGCTGTCAGGTGATCCCACGTATATTACAAGCCACCAGGGCGCTCGTAACTTGATTCGCCGTCTCGAACGGGATGAACTGCTGGAAGAGCTGGTGCGGTCCTACCTGGAAGGACAGGAGCGGGGGTAACCCGCTCCCTTTTTGTTCTCGATTGAAGTCGGGGGTAGTAAGGGCGCATCACTGACGGCGCAGGAAACCCCCCGCACGCTAAAATCGCAGTGTGCAGGGGGTTTCCAGCTTGCCCCCCGGCACCCCCGACGGCTGGGGGAGACACGAACGCAGTGCGCCGGAATGAATCCGTCCCCCTGCTCTGTTTTAGGCATACTATTTTGCTTTACCGTATATTCTGAAAGGAATGGCGTATCAGCTGTCGAACTCCAGAGGCAGCGAGCACATCTCTTGCAGGGGGGTACGGAGACGATGGCGGTTCACAACGTCCGTGTACGTCGCAACACCCG
>JAQBPS010000345.1 GCA_028287415.1 Bacillota bacterium
TCGAACTGGGTATCCTGCATTACTTTGTCGATCTGCGTCCGCTGGCACGTGTCGTGCGGCAATTGCTGCGGCCGGGGGGCCGCCTCATCCTCCAGGATTTCCATCCGGTCTCAACCAAACTGATCACATCCACGGGCAAGAAGCACAAGGTGACCGGCAATTACTTCGACACTGGCCTCCAGGAGACCGATGTTGCCTACACCAAGTACCTGCCGGAGGAGCGGCGCGCTGAACTGAAGAAAGTGCGCCACCGGCATTGGACGCTGGGTGAGATCGTCACGGCGATCGCAGCGGCAGGACTCTTCGTCCGCAGCCTTGACGAGGAGCCAAACACCAAGGCCGATGACGCAGGCATTCCCAAGACGTTTACCCTGGTCGCTGAGCGCCTGGGCTGAGTGTGTCCATGCCCGCGACAGAAGCGCCGTGAGGGCCATGACGTCACGAGCCGAAGGAAAACCCCCACCGTTTCCGTCAAGCGTTGAAGGCTTAACTCGGAAACGGTGGGGGTTTGACGAGGCGACCGGCGCTGACGAGGATTACTCAAGGCGGGGAAGAGTGTGAGAAGGGGGCGGCGCTCTGCCCCCTTCTCACTTAAATGTACGCCCCGGACACTACGATTTTAGGGTCCGGGGTGTTTGCTGCGCCGTCGGCGGCGCTCTGCGACGGCGCACAAAACACCCCACACGCTAAAAGCGCTATGTGCGAGGCGTTTTGAGCTTGCCCCTTCTCACTTAAATCTTATCTAAAATATCGACAAGTACTGCTCCACTTCCCACGAGTGAACCTGACTGCGGTAGATATCCCACTCGATCAGCTTCGCTTCGATGAAGTTCTCGAGCACATGCGGGCCCAGTGCGTCACGCATCACGTCGTCCGCCTCGAGCTCCCGCAGCGCCTCCCGCAGGTTGTCAGGCACGCTGTGGATGCCCTCTGCCTCCCGCTCCTCCGGGCTCATCAGGTAGACGTTCCGGTTGACGGGCTCAGGCGGCGTCAGTTCCCGGATGATCCCATCCAGCCCGGCGGACAATGTGACCGTCAGCGCCAGGTACGGGTTGCACGACGGATCGGGGCTGCGCAGCTCGATCCGGGTAGAGTTGCCCCGGCGGGCCGGGATGCGGATCAGCGGCGAGCGATTCTTCTCCGACCAGGCCAGGTAAACCGGCGCCTCATAGCCCGGCACCAGGCGCTTGTAAGAGTTGATCAGCGGGTTGCAGACCGCCGTGAAGGCCCGGGCGTGCGCCAGCAGGCCGGCAATGTACTGCATGCAGGTCTTCGACACGCCCGTGGGGGCCTTCGCATCGAAGAACGCATTCTCGCCGCCCCGGAAGAGCGACTGGTGCAGGTGCATACCTGAGCCGTTCACACCCATGATCGGCTTCGGCATGAAAGAGGCATGCAGGCCGTGTTGCAACGCAATCGTCCGGACCACAAAACGGAAGGTGGCAATGTTGTCCGCCGTCTGGAGCGCATCCGCGTATTTAAAGTCGATCTCGTGCTGGCCGGGCGCCGCCTCATGGTGCGAGGCCTCAATCTCGAAGCCCATCTTCTGGAGCGCCAAGACGCAGTCCCGCCGGCACTCCTCGCCCCGGTCGACCGGCCCAAGGTCAAAGTACGAGGCCTGGTCGTTCGTGCGGGTCGTCGGGCGGCCGTCCGCCTCCCGCTGGAACAGAAAGAACTCCGGCTCCGGGCCGACCATCATGGTGTAGCCCCGGTCGGCCGCCTCCTGCATTGCACGCTTGAGCGTGCCGCGCGGGTCACCGATGAAGGGCGTTCCGTCCGCGTTGTACACATCACAGATCAGGCGGGCCGTAGCGCCCTCCCCCTGCTCCTGCCACGGGAAGACCGCGAAGGTTGTCGGGTCCGGCTTGAGCAGCATGTCCGATTCCTCGATGCGGACAAAGCCCTCGATGGAGGAGCCGTCGAACAGAATGCCCCCGTCCAGCGCCTTCGGGAGTTGCTGGATCGGGATATCCACGTTCTTGATCACCCCGAGGATGTCGGTGAACTGAAGTCGGATGAAGTGCACATCCAGCTCCTGAACCCGCTCCATCACCGCTTCCTTTGTTGTGGGACGTCCTGTCATCGCCTTGCCTCCTAAAAGAAAGTTACCCGCAGAATAAAGGACAGCACCAGCATCAGCGCGAGGATAAAGTTGACGACTACGGAGCCCAGCACGCCCATAAGTCCGCCCCAGCCCGCTCGGACCGCCTCCTCCGCGGAGCGCCCGGCCATCAGTTCGCCGATGAGGGCGCCGAGGAACGGGCCGGCGAGCAGCCCGATCGGCATGAAGAAGAGGCCCAGGATCGAGCCGACCAGCGCACCCCACATGCCCGCCCGCCCGGCGCCGTAGCGCCTGGCACCCCAGGCCCTGGTGTAGTGTTCGGCCACCATGCTGATCACCGCAACGAGGAAGGTGACGATGAGGAAGCCCGGGCTCATCTTCCGGAAACCCTCAAACAAACCGTACCCAAGCATGGCCAGCCAGATCAGCGGAATTCCCGGCAGGGCCGGCATGACCACCCCGGCAAGGCCCACAAGCATGACGGCCAGCGCAAGCAGGAAGGCGGCAACAGGCATTACCCCTCACCCCTCGTCCTTATTATGTACGGGGGCAGGGAGCTTTTCCCTGCCTGTGTGTCAGTTCTCCTTTAGAGGATGTTGCGGATGATCAATTCATGCGCGGCATTGAGCGCCGCGTAGATCACGTGCTCCCGCGTGAGGCCGCCCTGGAAGTAAGCCACATAGGGCGAGCGCATCGGGCCATCCGCAGAGAGCTCGATGCTTGAGCCCTGCACAAAGGTGCCGGCGGCCATGATCACCTGGTCTGTGTAGCCGGGCATGTCCCACGGCTCAGGCCGCACATGGGCGTCGACCGGGCTGGAGCGCTGCACCGCTCCGCAAAAAGCGATGAGGCCCTCGGGCGAGCCCAGCTGCACCGCCTGCACCAGGTCGAACCGCTCCTCATCATATGTCGGGCGGACCGGCAGCCCCAGTTCCGCGAACAGGGCCGCT
>JAQBPS010000356.1 GCA_028287415.1 Bacillota bacterium
ACGTAAACCAGTTCGGCCGTGGTCCCGGCGGTTGGCGCCGCCATCGCATGGGTGATGCACGCCACCTCGCCGATGCCCGAGACGGTCAGGGCCGCAGCGCCCGGCCAGCTGACATAGGCGTCATGCCGAATCAGGCGGGTCTGCCACCCCCACTCCGCCAGCTTGGCTTTGGCGTACTCGAAGGCCCGCAGTTCTTCCGGGGAACCGGACAGCCGAACCTCACGGGCGATATTGGCGGTGTAGTCCATCAGCGCATCGGCCGAAACCTCGCTGATCAGCCGGGCCTCCGGCGCATCCAGCTGACTGTTGAGTCGCATGCGGCTAACGCCTCCTGTGCGGACTTAGATGATGGTCTTGCCGCCGTCGATGCTGATGGTCTGGCCCGTAATCCAGCCGGCCAGGTCCGAGGCCAGGAAGAGCACGCCGTGGGCAATATCTGCCGCTACTCCGAGCCGCTTCAGGGCGATGGAGTCGACCAGCGCCCGCTGTCCCTCCGGCCCGTAGGAGGCCCACTGTTCCTCGGTCGATGGGTTCGAGCGCACAAAGCCCGGGGCGATGGTGTTGACGGTGATGCCCCACTCGCCGAGCTCCCTGGCCGTCTGCCGGGTGAAGCCGATCTGACCCGCCTTGGCGCTGGCGTAAGCCTGGATCCCGGTCAGGCTGAAGGTGCGTCCGGCTCCCGACGAGATGTTGACGATACGCCCATAGCGCTGCCCCTTCATAAACGGGGCCACGGCCCGGCTCGTGTGGAAGGTGCCGTACAGATTCACCTTGAAGATCCGGTCCCAATCGGCATCGGTCACCTGCTCGATCGGTTTGTTCACCTGGCCGCAGACACCGCCCGCTACGTTCACGAGGATCTGCACGCCGCTCTCCGCGGCAGCGCGGGCGACGAATTCCCCGACCTGTCCGGGATCGGTCACATCCACGACGCCGCTCTCGCACACCCCGCCCGCCTCAGCGACCGCTGCGCAGGTGTCGGCGAGGTCCGCTTCCAGAATGTCGCAGGCAAACACACGGGCGCCCCGCCGCGCCAGTTCCACACAGGTCGCCCGCCCGATGCCGTGCGCAGCCCCGGTCACCACCGCAGTCCGGCCGTGAAAGGTCAGATCCATGGGTTCACCTCACCCGCCTTCATCACCATCGCGACCCGCTTGAGGGCACCGAGCTCGGCCAGCGGGTCGCCCGTGACGGCGATGATGTCGGCCTCCATGCCGGTGCGAATCGTGCCCACCTTGGCCTCGAGCCCCAGAGCCTTTGCCGCAGCACTCGTGGCCGAGATGATCGTCTCCATGGCAGAGAGGCCGCCCTGGTGCATCAGCATCAGCTCATCGGGCAGCGAGTCGAACGGGGTGAAACGCCAGCCCGCATCGGTGCCGGCCACAAAGCGGACACCCGCCTCCCGCAGCCCCCGGAACTGCGCCAGGTTCTCCTCCAGCATGGTCCGCCAGCGGTCGAGCAGCGCCTGCTCTGCGGCCGTCCGGCGCTCCTTGGCCTCCATTTTGTTGATGACGTACAGCCCGACCGCCATGGTCGGGCAGACCACGGCGCCGGAGTGAGCGAGCTGAATGGCCACCAGCGGGTCGAACTGCTGCTTCCCGGCCGCATCCACGAGAAAGCCGGCGTGCTCGATCTGATCCACGCCCGCGTCCACGGCGTAGTCAATCGACTCGGCGCACAGGCAGTGAATGCCGATCTTCCGGCCCAGCCGGTGGGCTTCGTCTGCCAGAGCGCGGATCTCCTCACGACGGAACGACGGCAGCCAGGACATCGTCCCGGGGGTGCCGCCACCCGTACCCATCACCTTGATGTAGTCCGCACCCAGCTTCGCCATTTCCCGGGCCTTCTGGCGCACACCCTCCACCCCGTCCGCCTCACCGCCAAAGTAGCGGCAGTGTCCGCCTGTGATGGTGATCGGCTGGCCGCAGAGCACCAGGCGAGCGCCCGCGCCCAATCCCAGATCCAGGGCCCGTCGCACCTGGAAGGTGGTATCGCCGCGGCCCCCGCAGTCACGCAAAGCGGTAATGCCCGCCTTCAGCGCCACCCGCGCATTGTGCAGCGAGGCCGCCACCAGCACACCGTCAGGCTCCTGCACCCAGGCCGTGAAGTCCGAGCCGTCGCCGGGCAGGTTCAGGTGGACATGCGCGTCGATCAGGCCGGGCAGCAGCGTCGCCTCCGGGTATGCCAGCACCTCTGCCCCCGCCGGGGCCGCCCCGTCCGGAATCGCGCCCTCAAACACGTCCGTAACCTTGCCATCCACCACCACCACAGCGGGGTGCTCAACCACTGCCCCGCCGGTGCCGTCAATCAGCCGTCTGGCCTTGAGAATCACTGCACTCACGCGAATCTACCCCCAGTGCCTACTGAATTACTCGGCCCCGACGGCCACGAGCGGGTCGTCCCCATTGATCGCGAGCGAGGTCACGACGAACATCACCACGCCGGCTGCCGGGGCGGTGTAGGCCTCCAGCACCTTGCCGAAGTAGTCCCGGATCTCACCGACCGGCGCGCCAGCGGCCACCTGCTCCCCGACCTTGACGGCCGGGTACCAGCAGCCGGCCTGGCCGGCGCGCACCCATGGGAAGTGCTCGAGCTTCTGCACCGGCGCGACCGGCTCCGGTTGGCCAGGAAGCACCCCCAGCAGCTTCAGCACATTGCGCAGGCCCCGCAGGTGAATCTGCGTGTTCGCGTCGTCCAACTGGCCGCACTGCCCCGCCTCCGTGAGGATGCAGGGAATGCCAGCCGTGGCGGCAGCGCCGTAGGTCCCGCCCGCGACCGAGTCGCTGGCCACCACATACGGGATGCCGTAGACCTCCGCCATGCGCCACGCGGCGTCCCGCACCGCGGGGGCGGCGCCCTGAGAGACAATCGTGAAGGGCACCAGCGCCTCGTGGATGTCACCGCCGTGCAGATCGACCCAGGCCGTGGCCTTGCTGGCCACCTCGGTCATGATCGTGTGGGCGATGCGCTCGGTGACGGTCCCCAGCTTGCTGCCGGGGAACTGCCGGTTCAGGTTCTTGCCGTCCTGCGGCACTACATACTGCTGGCGGGCATGGAAGGCCAGCGGGCTGACGACGTGCACCACGATCACCTGCCCCCGCACCCGGGCCGGGTCCAGTTCCCCGGCAAGGGTGATCGCCGCCTGAATCCCCGGGTACTCGCCGCCGTGGACGCCACCCGTCACCAGCACCGTGGGGCCGGGTTCCACCCCGTTCACCACGGTGGTTGGCATCTGGACAGTCGTACCCGCAACAGGAATGAACCCGGTCACCTTAGTGCCCGCCCCGGCGCTAAGCCCGGCAACCACAAACGCATTCTTGGCCGTCACACGAATCACTCCCTATAGCTTCATGCGCGGGTCGAGGGCATCCCGCAGCCCATCCCCCAGCAGGTTCACGGACAGCACGGTCACCATGATCGCGAGCCCCGGGAAGGTGGAGATCCACCACGCCTGCCGCAGGTAATTGCGGCCGTCGCTCAGGACCGCCCCCCACTCAGGGGTCGGGGGCTGCGCCCCGAGGCCCAGGAAGCTGAGGGCGGCGCCGGAGAGAATCGCCCCGGCGATGCCCAGCGTGGAGAGCACGATCACCGGACCCAGCACATTCGGGAGAATATGCTTCACCAGAATTGTCCGGTCGCGGGCCCCGATCGCCTCGGCCGCCTCCACGTAAACGTTCTCCCGGGCAGCCAGCACCGTGCCCCGCACGAGGCGGGCGTAATTGGGCACCGCCGAGATCCCGACCGCCACCATCACATTGAAGAGGCTGGGCCCGATCACCGTCACGATCACAAGGGCCAGCAGAATCCCCGGAAAGGCCAGCAGCAGGTCGATGAAGCGGGAGATCAGCATATCAAGCCAGCCGCCGTAAAAGCCGGCGAGGAGCCCGAGTAGGATGCCAATGGAGGCAGCGATACCGACCGATACGAGCCCGATCCGCAGGGAGATGCGGGCGCCGAACAGCAAGCGGCTGAGGATGTCCCTCCCGAACTGGTCGGCGCCCAGCCAGTGCTTCAGACTCGGTCCCTGCATGGCGTCCGTCGCGTTCTGCTTGATCGGGTCAAACGGGGCGATGGCCGGTGCCAGCAGGGCCGCCAGCACCAACACTGCGAGGATCACCAGGCCGAGCATGGCACCGGGATTGCGCTGCAGCCGCCGCACCGCCTGGCGCCAGAGGCTGTCCGGGGCCGGTTCGGGTTGAGCCACGGGTCGCGCCTCCCTTACTGGTACCGGATGCGCGGATCGATCAGGGCGTAAGACATGTCCACCAGCAGGTTAATCGCCACGTAGAAGACGGCGCTCAGCAGGACGGCGCCCTGCACCACCTGAAAATCCTTCTTCAGGATCGAGTCCACGATCAGCCGGCCGATACCCGGTCGGGCGAAGACCGTTTCAATGACCACGGTGCCGCCGAGCAGACGGCCAAACTCCAGACCCACCATCGTCAGCACCGGAATCAGCGCGTTCTTCAGGGCGTGTCTGTAGATCACCCGGTGCTCGCTGAGCCCCTTCGCACGGGCCACCCGAATGAAATCCAAGCGGAGAATCTCCAGCATGCTGGCACGCACCAGCCGTGCGATCACCGCCGCCGCACCAAAGCCGAGGGTGAAGGCCGGCATTACCATCCGCTCCCAGCCGCCCGACCCCGTCGCAGGGAACCAGCCAAGCCGCAGTGAGAAGGTGAATACCAGCAGCAGGCCCAGCCAGAAAGAGGGCATGGATACCCCCAGCAGGGCAAGCACCATGCTGCTGGTATCCAGCCACGTGTTCTGGCGTACAGCGGCAGCGATGCCAAGCAGCGTCCCCAGCACAATCGCGACGCCAAGGCCGGCGAGGGTCAGGTAGAAGGTCGAGGGCAGCACCTTGCCGATCATGTCCATCACCGACCGGTGAGCAAGCATGGAGGTGCCGAGGTTCCCGTGGAGGATGTTCCCCAGGAAGTGGCCGTACTGCACGGCCAGCGGGTCGTTCAGGCCCATCTGCTGGCGCAGATTGGCGACCGCGGTCTTGTCCACCGCCATCTCCCCGAGCATCTGCTCAGCGGGGTCGCCGGGCACCATGTGGAGCATCAGAAAGACCAGGAGGGTCACCCCGATAATCACGGGTACGGCCGAGGCAAGGCGCTTGGTCAGGTATCCCAGCACCGGCTTCCCTCCCCTACTTTTTCACGTAGTAAGTCGCGTAGAAATGGGGATAGGCATTGGCATCAAAGAAGATGCCCTTGATATTCGACTGCGTCGCCAGGAGGTTCACCTGGTCATAAATCGGCAGGACCAGCGCTTCCTTCATGACGATCTCCTGCGCCTGCTTGTAAATTTCCAGCCGCTTGGTGGGATCGCTGGTGCGGGCGCCCTCGTCCACCAGCTTGTCGTAATCCGGGTTGGTGAAGTGAGACCAGGTGAATACGCTGCCGTCAGTCCGGTAGAGGCTCTTCAGCATGTCCGGGTCGGTGGACCAGAGTCCCATGCCGGTGATGTTGTAGTCGCCCTTCGCGTTCGACGCGTACCAGGGGCTCCGGGAGAGCGACTTCAGCTTCAGATCCATGCCCACGTCACGCAGCTGGGCCTGGAGGAGCTGGCCCAGTTCACCGTACTCGGGCACGTCAGACATGACGTTCACCACGATCTCCAGGCGCTTGCCGTCCTTCACCCGGATGCCACCGGGGCCTGGCTTCCAGCCGGCCTGGTCGAGGACCGCGTTGGCCTTGTCTGCACCTTGCGGGTACAGTTCCCGGAAGATGCCCTTCGAGGCGCCCCAGGTGGCCGCGCCCATCGGGCCGTTGCCGTCCGGGAAGGCGTCCGCATAGAGCGTCTTGATGATCGCCTTGGTGTTCACCCCGTAGAGAATCGCCTGACGCACGGCAATGTCGTCGGTCGGGAACTGCTTGGTGTTGATCATGTACTGCCGCGGGCTACCGGGGTACGGTACATTGAGAAGCGTGTACTTCTGCGGGTCCGCCTTCACGTTGGCGACGAAGGGCGCCGGCACATCTTCGATGGCGTTGGTTTCACCAGTCTCCAGCGTCGAGAAGCGGACCTGATTCTCGGGAATGAACTTCCAGGTCACCTCGTCAAGCACCGGGGCACCCTTCTGCCCAAAGGCGGGTGAGGGCGAGTTGTAGTCGGGGTTGCGAACGAGGGTGACCGACTCCTTCTCCTTCCACTCCTTGAGCTTGAAAGGGCCGACGCAGACCGGCGACCGGCCGAACTGGTCGCCCAGCTTCTGCACCGCGGCTGGGGAGACCGGGGCGGTGGTGGCGGCGCCGAGGTTCTTCAGCCAGATGGCGCTGGGCTCAGAGAGGGTGACCTTCAAGGTGGAGTCGTCCACCACCTGGCTCTCCTTGTATGGCCGAAGCGCACTGATGGCCGACTGCGAAGCGGTCTTGGGGTCCATGATCCGGTCCCAGGAGAACTTCACTGCCTGGGCATTGAAGGGCGTGCCATCCGAGAACTTCACGTCCTTCTTGAGGTGGAAGGTGTACGCGGTGCCTTCCGGGTTGGCCTCCCAACTCTCGGCGAGCCATGGTTGAACCTGACCTTTGTCATCTGCGTAGACCAGCGAGTCGCACATGTTGAGGATGATCCGGATCCCATTCGCCTGGCCGGTCACATGCGGATCAAGCGTGACCGGTTCATACTGCATCCCGACGATCAGCTTGCCGCCCTGCTGTGGTGCCCCACTGGCACCCTGAGCTGAATCGCCCGTTGAGTTGCCTCCCCCGCAAGCGGTCACAGACAGCGCGACGGCTGCCGTCAGCAGCGAACCCACGATCCTGCGTCGCATTATCAGGTCCCCTCTCCGTTCTCCGTCTTCGTGAGCGAGCGGAATCGGTAAGCCGTGTCGCTCCAGTGCTCCATCGCCAGGATCTCCGCCCGGAAGAAATCGGCCTCCGCCAGCGCCTCGGCCAGCGGGCGGTGCTTGCCCGCCATCGCACCCGGCACCTGCGCGAGGTGCCGCCTCACCGCCAGGAAGCCCGCCAGCACCTTGCTGTCCATCGCCTGGTACGTCTGGATCAGCGTCCGGTTCTGTGACGCCCCCACGATCACCCCGTGAAACTGCTGGTCCAGCTGGGCCGCCGGCAACCAGTCGTTCGGCCCCAGCCGCTCCATCTCGCTGATCAGCGCCGCCAGCTGGGCGTTTTGCACCGCCGACCAGTGATCCCGGGCAAACCGCACGCCCAGTTGCTCCAGGTGCCCCCGCAGCGTGTAGATCTCCCATGCTTCCGTCAGCGACAGTTCTGTCACGACCGTGCCCCGGCGGGGCTGGATCGAGACCAGCCCCTCCTGCTCAAGCTGCGCCAACGCCTCTCGCACTGGCCCGCGGCTCACCCCGTACTGGCATGCCAGGCTCTGCTCGACCAGGTGCGTGCCGGATTCATAGAGACCGGCTACGATCTCCTGGCGGAGGCGCTCGAGAATGATCTCCTTGAGCGCCCGGTGCGAAATCGACGTGGCCATCGCTACTTCACATCCCACTCGTAAATGTTCCAGGTCGCCCCCAGTGCGGACTGCTTCACGTTGACCATCCGCTTGGAGACGGCGGCGAGCGTGTTCGGGGAATAGAGGTAGACGAAGTTCGGATCATCGTAGACCAGCTTCTGGAAATCATCGTAGATCTTTTTGCGGGCATTGAACTCGGCGGTCAGCACACCCTTGTCCAGCAGCTCATCCGCCTTCGGGTTGGAGTACTTGCCGTTGTTGTAAACCGCATCCGTCCGGACCTGGGAGGAGACGTCCGGGTCGAGCACGTCCGACCAACCGACCAGGGAGAGGTCATAATCCTGCTTGCCACGGCGGGCCTGCAGCGTCGGGAAGTCCATCGTCTGTGCCTTGACCTTCACGCCGATCTGCTGCAGATTCGCCATGATGATGTCGGCCGACTGCTCACGGACCTTATTGCCCAGTGGCACGAGCAGGCTCAGTTCCCGGCTGAAATCCCAGCCGGCCTCCGTCAGCAATTGCTTCGCCTTGGTCTGGTCGTAGTCGCGGATTTTCAGCGTCTTGTCCTGGTACTTGTACAGGCTGGTGTACGGCCCCTCGATGATCTGGCCGTTGCCCTTGAGCAGGTTGTCCACAATCAGCTTGCGGTTAATGCCGTAGACGAACGCCTGCCGCACCTTCGGGTCCTTGAAGTAGGGGCGGGTGTGGTTGAAGTCCATGTACTGGTAGCCCTTGCTCGGAAAGCTGACCGCCGCGACGTTCTCCAGCTTTTGCACCTTGTCCCAGTCCGCGATCGGCACCTCGCCGATGCCGGTGCCGGCGGTCATGTCGATCTCGCCCGTCTGGAGGGCGGCGACTGCCGATGTCGCCTGCATGATCCGGATGTAGATATTCTCCAGCTTCGGCTTCCCCAGGTAGTAATCATCGTTGCGGACAAGCTGTACATACTGGCCCTGGGCATACTTGCCGAATTTGAACGGCCCCGAGCCGACCTTTGGCTCCATGAAGAAGGGGTTCTTGTCCCACTCCTTCACCGGTACGGAACCGAGGATATGCTCTGGCAGAATCGGCACGGCCGTACCGAACTTCTCGAGGACCGAGAGCGGGTCCATCGGCGCCTTGGTTGTGACCGCCACCGTCTGATCATCGACAGCCTTGATACCCTCGACGGTCGCCCCGGTGGCCTTACCATTAGCATCGGTGCCCTTGATCTGGGCGACAAAAGTGCCCCGATTGGTGACGGTATCCTTATTGGCGATGGTGTTGACCGTGAAGAGGACATCCTTCGCGGTCACCGGCTTGCCATCGTGCCACTTCGCCTTTGGGTTCAGGTGGAAGGTGTAGGTCGTGAAATCCGGGCTGATATCCCACTTCTCGGCGAGGCGGCCGACGAATTCAGCCTTGTCGTTCATGGTGGCAAGGCTGTCGAACATCATGCCAATCGGATAGCCGCCGTAACTGGAGTCAGTATTGATGGGGTTGAAGTTGTTGGGCGAGCTCCACATTGCGATCGACACATCGTGGTTCTGCTTGCTCGGGGCCGACGCGGGAGGGGTGCCCGCCTTTGGCGTTGTGGGCGTGGCGCTGCGGGCGCAACCGGTCAGGATCGCCAGCACGGCGACTGCGCATAGCAGCTTCTGCGAGGTTCTCATCTCTCTTTTCCTCCCTGTGTGGGTCGCAGCTTGAGCCGGGGGTCGAGTGCGTCGCCGGGCGCCAGTGTGACGATGTAGATGTTGATCAGGTACTGGACCGCTGACCTCCTCCCCAGGTTTGCGGCAATTTCACTACTGAGAAGTTAGAGCGCAGAAGGATTCGGTATTACAATAAATTTATTGTATTCGTTCCATGTTGTCAACTGTTAACAATGAATAATTTAAATCTATTCACCTGAATAAAAAGGCCGCCGCGCATGGTGTGCATGTGCGGCGGCCGCAGCTTGCTCGGGACCCCGGCCATTCGGGTGCAGCACACTCGACCCATCGGGCCGCAGCCTTTCTGAGCAGCCCGAATGCCGAGGGACCCCATCGTAACGATGGGGTCCCTCGCAGCTTTGTAGTTGGACACCGCCCTGTCGCGGGCATGGGGCCCACCCCGTGCCTTACTGCGTATCGATCAGCGCACGGAACCGGTAAGCCGTATCGCTCCAGTGCTCGAGTGCCAGGAGCTCCGCGCGGTAGAAGTCCCCCTGGGCCAGCGTCTCCGCCAGCGGCCGGTGCTTACCCGCCATTGCCACCGGCACCTGTGGCAGGTGGCGCCTCACCACCAGGAATCCCGCCAGCACCTTCGAGTCCAGCGCCTGATACGTCTGGATCAGGGTGCCGTTCGCGGACGCCCGCACGATCACCCCGTGAAACTGCTGATCAAGGTGGGCTGCGGGCAGCCATTCGTTCGGCCCCAGCCGCTCCATCTGACTGACTAGTAGCGCAAGCTGCTCGCTGGATTCCGCCGTCCAGTGATCCCGGGCGAAGCGGACCGCCAACTGCTCGAGGTGCCCCCGCAGCGTGTAGATCTCCCACGCCTCCGACAGCGAGAGCTCCGTGACCACGGTGCCCCGGCGGGGCTGGATCGCGACCAGCCCCGCCTGCTCAAGCTGTCCCAGCGCCTCTCGCACCGGCCCGCGGCTCACCCCGTAGTGGCTCGCCAGGCTCTGCTCGACGAGGTGCGTACCCGGCTTGTACACCCCCTGCACGATCTCCTGGCGAAGGCGCTCCAGAATGATCTCCTTGAGCGCCCGGTGGGAAATGGCCGCGGGCACCGCTACTTCACATCCCACTCATAAATGTTCGAGGTGGAGCCCATAGCCGACATCTTCACGTTGACCATTCGCTTGGAGACGGCGGCCAGCGTATTGGGCGAGTAGAGATAGACGGCGTTCGGATCATCGTAGATCACCTTCTGGAACTCGTCGTAGACCTGCTTGCGGGCAGCGAACTCGGCGGTCAGCACACCCTTGTCCAGCAACTCATCCGCCTTCGGGTTCGAGTACTTGCCGCTGTTGTAAACCGCGTCCGTCCTCACCTGCGAGGAGACGTCCGGGT
>JAQBPS010000395.1 GCA_028287415.1 Bacillota bacterium
GCGAACTCCGCGGCCATAAAAGGATCGGAAAAGGCCAGAGGAGGGCGCAATCACTCATGACATCGCTTTCGCAGCGTGGCATCAGCCGCGTGTGGAATGTGACCCACAGAAGTCCTGGCGGGCCGCACAAGCGCCAGGGCTTTGTTCTGGAGCCCGGCCACTGGCAGGAGTTTGACCCGTTTCTGCTGATGGCGGAGGACTGGTTTCAGACGGGGACCTTCGGCGATCATCCGCACCGGGGCATGGAGACGGTGACGGTTGTGCTGGACGGGCATTTACAGCACCGTGACAGCCATGGGGGCAGCGGGCTGCTCGGGCCGGGGGATGTGCAGTGGATGACGGCCGGCCGTGGCGTTGTCCATGCGGAGGAGCCGGTCCCGGGGGAGACGGTCCACAGCCTTCAGCTTTGGCTCAATCTGTCACGGGCGCAGAAGACGGCCGAGCCCCGCTACCAGGACCTGAGCGGCGACCGGCTCCCGGTGCGCCGGGAGGAGGGCGCCGTGGTACGGGTGATCTCCGGCGCCTCAGGCGACGTGACCGCCGATACCCTCAACCATACGCCCGTCACGGCGGTGGAGTTCGTGTTGGCGGCGGGCGCCGCTGTGACGCAGGGGCTGCCCGGCAGCTACAACGGGTTCATCTATGTGCTCGAGGGCAGCGGGCAGTTTGGCGTGGATGGCACGAGTGGGCAGCAGGGGCAGGTGCTCTGGCTCGGCCCTGCGGATGGCGGGGCCGACAGCGAGGTGTCGGTCCGGGCTGAGCGAGCCCTGCGTGCTGTCCTCTTTGCGGGCGAGCCGATTCGGGAGCCGGTGGTGGCGCACGGGCCGTTCGTCATGAACTCGGAGCAGGAGATCCGGCAGGCGTTTGCCGATTATCAGGCGGGGAAGTTTTAGTGACATATGCAAAGGAAGGTGGTCCTGTACGGACCACCTTCCTTTGTTTTTGGCGTATCTCTTTAATAAAGGAGAGTGACTCGCCATGAGCGCTTTGGGACTGCTCCTGATCCGGCTGGTGTTCGGGCTGACGTTTGCGGCCCACGGCGCACAAAAGCTATTCGGCTGGTTTGACGGCGATGGCATGGACGGGACCGCCAAGTTCTTTGAGTCGGTGGGCCTGAAGCCAGGGCGGTTCCATGCCGCTTTGGGCGGCCTCGGGGAGCTGGTCGGCGGGCTGCTGCTGGCCTTGGGCCTGTGGGTCCCCGTTGCCGCGGTGATCATCACGGCCGTGATGGTGATGGCGATCATCAAGGTGCATCTCGACAAGGGTTACTGGAGCACGGCGGGCGGCTGGGAGTATAACCTGGCGATCATTACGGTGGCGATCGGGGTTGCGCTGATTGGGCCGGGGCCCTACACGGTCGCTGCGCTGTTCCGGTAAGGGGGCCGGCTCAGCTCACCCCCGCCGCAACCCCCCGCCATCAGCCGAAGCCCCAGCCGCACGCTCTCCCTGGTCCACCACAGGCAACGTGAAGCTGAACACCGACCCACGCCCCGGCTCCGACTCCACGGCCACCTTGCCGCCCATCAGCTCGACCAGCTGGCGGACAATCGCCAGCCCCAGCCCCGTGCCCGCCGTCGGCGACGGCGTGCGGGCCTGGTCCACCTTGTAGAACCGGTCCCAGAGGTACGGCAGGTGCTCCGCCGGGATGCCCGCGCCCGTGTCGGCCACGATTAGCCGCACCATCCCCCGCTCCAAGCGGGCCGACAGCCTGATCTCCCCACCGGCAGGCGTAAAGCGGATCGCATTCTCCACCAGGTTGGTCAGGATCTGGTCGACCCGGTCAAAGTCGGCCAGCACGGCCAGGTGCGTTGGCTCGACCACCAGCTTGATGCCGGCGCCGTCACACCGCAGCTGCACCTTCTCCTGCACGTTATCCAACGCCGGGGCAACAGCCAGCTGTGTGATGTCGACCTGTGACAGGCCCGAGTCGAGCCGGGTCAGATCGATCACCTCGTTCGACAGGCGGCGCAGCCGCCCCATCTCCGCCATGATCGCTCGGAGGTAGCGGGGGCGGTCCCGCTCCGGCACAACACCGTCCGCCACAGCCTCCAGGCCCGCCGAGATCGACGCGAGCGGCGCCCGCAGCTCATGCGAAATGTTGGCGATGAAGTTCTCCTGGAGCCGGCGGAGCTGGAGCTCACTCGTCACATCCTGGAGGACGGCGATCGCGCCGTACCGGCCGAGTTCCGTGTAGACGGGCGACACCAGCGCCTCCACCTGGATCTCGCCGTACTCGACCGTGCTGCGCTCCGGCGTGTACTCCCCGGGCGCCGCCGCCTTCGATAGCTGTGTGAAGAGCGTCTCAGGCAGCTCGAGCTCCGCCAGCGGCTGGCCCTCCTCGGCCCCGGTCAGCCCCAGCAGCCGGACCGCAGCTGGGTTGATAAAGAGCAGCCGCTGTTCATGGTCGGCGGCGATGACGCCCTCGCCCATATGCACGATCAGCGACTGGAGTTTCTGTGCCCGGCGCTCATCCGAACGGTGGCGCTCGATGGCGATCGCCGCCATATGGGTCGCGGTCTCACCCGCCTTCATATCCTCCGCTGGCGCCACCGGCGGCGACCGATAGAGGACGGCGATCGCCCCGAGCACTTCACTGCCCGAGCCCAGGATCGGCAGGGCGATGCAGGAGCGCATGCCGAGTTCCAGCAGGACGGGCACATTGCTGCTCCAGTATGGATCAGCCTCCAGATCCGGCACGATCACCGGTTGCCTCTGCAAGACAGCCGGACCCAGCACACCGCCGCCCTCCCGGATCAAGATCCGCTCCTGGCTCTGAGCGAACGCCGCACCCAGCGTCGGTGCGGCCGCCAGACGCTGGCTGCCGCCGGTCTCATCGAGCAGGAAGATGGCGCAGTGGCTGCCCGGAATCCGCCGCTCGGTGAACTCGGCAATGGTGCGCAGCACATCGGGGAGCGGCGTGCCAATCGAGATCTGCTCGAACACTTCCCGCTTGCCCGCCAGGATCGCCTCACTGGTGCGCAGCGCCTCCTCCATCTGCTTGCGCTCGGTGATATCCATCATCACGGTCGCCGCACCGGCGACGGCGCCCGCTTCATCATGGATGGGCACCGTAGAGGTGAGGACCACCTTCCGTCCGCCGTCGGCATCCGGCATCATGATCTCCTCAGCCAGTGTCGTCTCGCCTTGCTTCAGCGCCCTGGCGATCGGCCACTCCTCGGCGGTGATCGACTCGCCGCTGGCCGGCCACCAGCCCTGCAAACCAGGACGCCCGTCGGTCGCGAGCAGGCAGGAGGGGGAGATGCCCGCGATCGCCTGCGCCGCCAGGTTGATCTGCTGGAGCCGGCCATCCCGGTCAGCGATCGCCACGCCGACCGGCAGGACGCTGAGGATCGCCTGGAGTTCGGCGTGCTGCCGGTGAATCTCAAGGTGGTTCGCCTCCAGGGTGGCGGCCATCGTGGTAACCGCTGTCGCCAGTACCGACAACTCGTCATCGGTGTCCCCGGTCGCCCCGAGGCCGTGATCCCGGAACTGGCGGGCGCCGATCGCAGCCAGGGCCGTTTGCAGTTGCGCCAGGTGCCCGGTGATCCAGCTGCTGAGCAGGATGGCCGTCGTGACGGCAAGCAGCGCGACCAGCAGGCTGCCCAGGAGCATGCTGCCTGCGGTCTTGGCGGCGTCAGCGTACGCGCTGACGGCAGGTTCGGTTACGGCGATCAGCAGCCCGAGGTCCGGACGGCGAACGTACAGGACGAGCCTGCGCTTGCCGTCCGGGCCCATCTCCTCCCGGGCGGCTGGGCTGGCCGTGTCGGACCACGCAGGCGGAGCCTCGGCGAGCGGCAGCACGACCGGCGTCATGTCCGCCTTGCCCCACTCATGCCGAATCGACTGGAAGAGGATGTCCGCATCGGCAGCTGTCACGGGCTGGAGGGTTGACTGGTGCGCAACCTGACCTTCGAGGTCCCGGACGGCGGCGCTCAGCGTGGCCAGAGTCTGCGTCCGTCCGTAGGTCTGCACCCGGGAGACTGCGATGGCGCCTGCGCCCAGGGTGGGGACCACGGCAAGCATCAGCGCCAGGGCCAGAATCCTGCGGCGCAGGCCCGGAAGCTTCAGGTTCCAGGGGCGTCGCACGTAGATGCCGTATACGGGTGCCATGAGCGCAAGCAAACCGAAGATGCTCAGCGAATACCAGTTGCCTGCCTGGAAGGCATAGAGCTCCAGCCATGCGAAGGGAAAGACAGGCAGCATCAGGCTGACCCAGCCCAGGGGGTGGCCGCGCCGCGCCAGATAATGTCCCGGTATCTGGAGCAGGCCGGGCACGAGAAACAGTACGTCGATATAGATGGGCAGCGCCGGCGAAAGGCCGCTCAGGTGTCTGGCGACCAGCACGCCCCCGATCCACAGCAGCAGGGCGCTATACAGCACCCTGAACAGCCAGGGATCCCACCGCGGCCGCAACGGGCCGATTACCAGAGCGAGGGTCATAATTATATTGATCAGCACGTTCGAAACCAGACCGGTGCTGGCGGCCTGGGCTGTCAGCCAGATCGTGAGGGTGACAGCCAGCAGACCGGTCCCGGCACGCGCCACCCAGCGGGGCAGTCCCAGTTCTGCCAGGCTGGCAGCCAGCAGCAGGGCGGAGACCCCGAAGGCGAGTCCGAACAGGCGGAGAAACGGGTATTGAACCTGGAAATTGCTTATCTGGAACTGGTAGGGCATATAAAGCATCATCAGGGCACAGACCAATGCGAGCAACGCAGCCAGCCACGCGACGGGCCGGCCACCCGTTTCGGGTGTAGTTGTCAAGCGCATCACGGCATTCAATCCCTTCGTCTTTATGAAAATGATCAAGGTGTCTCATGGAACAGTGAAATTTCCGTAACTATTTGACGTACATCATAAAAATTCCTGTCCTGAGTCTAAAACATATGATGAAAAGTCACAGGGACGTTACGCGTC
>JAQBPS010000414.1 GCA_028287415.1 Bacillota bacterium
GAAATCCGTGGCCATATAAAAAGCCCAACGAAAACCGGCATCCCCACAGATCAGGGATGCCGGCCTCACTATGCCTATTCCACCGCTTTAAGTAACTCCTGCACGAACCGGGCCTCCGGGTACTTGCCCACGAAGGTGACCTGCTGCTTGCCATCGATCACCGTGAGCGGGACCGAGCTGACCCCGTAGTGCTCCGAGAGCTCCGGGAATTCGCTCGCATCAATCATATGCGCCCGAATGTGCGGGTTCTCCATCGCTGCCATGTGCGCCAGGCGAACTGCCTGGGGGCAGTGCGGTCAGCCAGGGGTACTGAAGACCTGGATCACCACATCCTGGGCGATTCCCTTGATCTGGCTCCGGGTCGCCTCCGCCAACCGCGTCTCGCCCCGGGAGACGTCGATCAGGTCATCGAGCAGTGTCATGAACTCGTAGCCCGCCGGCGCTCCATAGAATCGGAGCCCCTGGTCCCGGCCCTCGCCGTCCAGCATGGCCAGGGCGGGGCCTTCAGTCACGTTGAACCGGGCCGCCTCAGCAGCCTCCCCGGTCAGACTGACCTCACGCAGGGTGATCCGTCCCTCCGACAGGGCCGCCAGATCCGAGACGATCTCACGGGCTCCCGCTGTGAACTGCGCAGCCGGTCCCTCCTCATCGCCGTGGAAGAGCAGCACCGCCACAGGCCCTTGCAACTGGCCCTCGAACATCTGCTTGACCTTCTGCTTCTGTGAATCGGTCAAAATTGCCAACGGGAATTCCCCCTCGGGCGCCGCCATCAATGTGGCATGGCGCTCTCATACTTAAGTTGTCCCGTCCGCCATTTTGGTTACGCCTGAACCTGGAAATGGCGCAAGATCACCAGCTTGAGATCCTCAGCCGCCTCATGCCAGTGTGCGGTCTCCCGCGGCACGAGCAGGCAAGTCGTGCGGGTGATCTCCGCCAGCCCGGCCACCGTGACCGGGACCAGCCGGCCGGATGCCATGTCCTCCTCGACCGCACTCTGCGGGACCATCGCAACCCCGAAGCCGAGCTCGACCATCATTCTGACCGCCTCATGGCTGTCAAACTCCATGGTCACGTTCGGGTAGACCCCGTATTGCTCCAGGATCGCATCAACAAAGGTCCGGAAGCGGGAGGGCGCCTGGAAACTGATCATGTCAACCCGGCTCAGCTCCTCCAGAGGCAGCGGATCGGGCAGCGCCGCCTTACGCTCCGGCGAGCAGACCAGCACCACCGGGTCCCGGCAAAGCGGGATCGACGCCAGGCGGGGGTGCGTAACCGGGTTCGGCGTGATCGCCATGTCGATCTCGCCGGCCAGCACCCGTTCCAATGTATCCGCCGTCCGGCCGGCCTTCACCAGCACCCGCACCGCCGGATGCTGGCGGGCGAACTCGGAGAGCACCGGCGGCAGCAGCCCCAGCCCTACCGTGGTGACGGCGCCGATCGTGACCCGACCCCGATCGTGATGGACAAGGTCATTGACCGCCTCGCGCAGGTCGGAAACGCCCGCCGCCAGCCGCCTGGCACGCTCGAAGACCAGCTCGCCGGCGGGCGTCAGCCGGAACTGCCGGCTGGAGCGATCGAGCAGAGGCGCGCCCAGATCCGCCTCCAGGGCGGCGACTTGCCGCGTCACCGCAGGCTGGCTCAATCCCACCAGCTCGCCGGCCCGCGAAAAGCCGCCGGTTTCCACCACGCGACAAAATGTAATCAAATGTTGCAGAATCACGGAGCCCCACCCTGCTTTCCTGGCCGTGCGACGCCACCTGTCGCACGTATGCACCAATCGGATTCGCTCTATGTCAACTATGCATTTTCATCATACCCTAACAGGCCGTATAGTTGGAAGTGGGATAACTACGGATTATTGTCGTCAATCAGGTGTTTGACCGATACCGCTGAATGACAGCGGCTCGGCATTTAATGAGGAGGGACTCAATTGCTCAAGGAGGTTTGCTGGCAGATCGGCGGCGAGCAGGGCGGCGGCCTTGACTCCACCGTTGAGGTTTTCAACACGGTCGCCAGCCGTGCCGGCTACTACGTGTACGCCTACAAGACCTTTGCCTCCCGCATCAAGGGCGGCCACACCGACTTCACGACCCGGCTGAGCACCGAGCGTGTGCAGGCCCCGGCGGCCGGCGTCAACCTGCTGGTCACGCTTGACCAGGAGTCGATCGACCTGTGCGCCCGCAACGTATACCCCGGCGCCATCATCCTGGCGGACGAGGCGATCAACGCCAAGCTGCCCGAGGGGATCGACGCCAAGCTGCTGACCATGCCGCTGAACAAGCTGACGCTGGCCCTCGGCAACCCGCTCATGAAGAACAACCTGGTGCTCGGCGCCTCCGCCGCGTTTCTAGGTATGCCCATCGACGGCTTCAAGACGTACGCCACGACCCGCTGGGGCAATAAGGGCGAGGAGTTCGTCGCCCTGATTCACAAGTCGATGCAGGAAGGCTACGACTACGTCGTCGCCAACTGGCCGGAGCTGCGCCTTGAGATTGAGGAGGGCGACGGCAAGGAGCGCCTCCTGATGATCGGCAACGAGGCTGCGGCCCTGGGCGCCCTCGCCGGCGGCTGCCGCACCGTCTTCTCCTACCCGATCACCCCGGCCTCCGAGATCGCCGAGTCGCTCGTCAAGATCTTCCCGAAGGTCGGCGGCGTCGCCGTGCAGATGGAAGATGAGCTGGCCTCGATCGTCGCCTGCATCGGCGCCGGTTTCACCGGTGCCCGTGCCATGACCGCCACCGCCGGCCCCGGCATTTCGCTCATGCAGGAGGCCATGGGCCTCGCCGCCATGACGGAGACGCCGGTCGTGATCGTCGACACGCAGCGCGGCGGCCCCTCCACCGGCATGCCGACGAAGCAGGAGCAGTCCGACCTGATGGCCCTCGCCTACGGCGGACATGGCGACTCGCCCCGCATCGTGCTGGCCCCCGGCAGCGTTGGCGAGCTGATCCCGATGACCGCCGAGGCGTTCAACCTCGCCGACAACTACCACTGCCCGGTCCTGATCGCCTCCGACCTGGCGATCGCGCTCTTCCAGCAGACCGTCGAGCCGGAAGAGGCCAAGCTGAGCAGCATGCCCCAGATCAACCGCGGCCCCCTCGCCAACCCCGAGGAGCTCGCCGGGCTGGCCCGTGACGTGTTCCAGCGCTACAGCAAGCAGGTGAACGAGAACGGCGTCTCCGCCCGCTCCCTCCCCGGCATCAAGAACGGGCAGTTCCTCGCCACCGGCGCTGAGCACGGCGCTTTCGGCAAGGTGACGGAGAGCGCGGCCAACCGTGTTTATATGATGGACCGCCGCATGCGGCGGATTCAGAACGTGAACACCGAAGCCGTCCGCTACTTCGGCAGCGAGAATGCCGACATCGTCGTGATCGGTTTCGGTACGACCGTGGGCGCTGCCAAGGAATCGATCGCCGAGATCGAGGCGGCCACCGGCAAGAAGGCCGGTGTGCTCCAGATCCGGCTGATCTACCCGGTGCCCGTGGCGCAGATCCAGGCGTACGTCAAGGGTGCGAAGGCCATGGTGGTCGAGTCGAACGCCACGGGCCAGTTTTCCTTCATGCTCAAGGGCGCCGGCTACAACCCGGCCAACCTCTATAGCCTGCTCAAGTATGACGGTACGCTGATCACGGTTGAGGAGATCCGCAACGCCGCCATGGCCGTGCTGAATGGCGAAGGCCAGTACTTCGTCAGCGGCGGTGGCCAGGGCGTGCGCAAGGCCGCAGATCCGACCATTACTCTGGCTGCTCAGGAGGCGTAATAGCTATGGCCACGATGGCTGATTTCCGGACTTCTGAGAAGTCCTGGTGGTGCCCCGGCTGCGGCGACTTCGGTGTCCTCGCGGCCCTGCAGAAGGCGCTCGTCGAGCTCGCTACCGAGCCCGAGAACGTCGCGCTGGTCGCCGGCATCGGCTGCTCCGGCAAGATCGGTAACTATATCAACTCTTACAACCTGCACGTGGTGCACGGCCGCTCCCTGCCCGCCGCCCAGGCGGTCAAGCTCGCCAACCGTGAACTGACCGTGCTGGCCGCCGGCGGCGACGGTGACGGTTTCGCCATCGGCATGGGCCACTATATGCATGCGCTGCGCCGCAATGTGGACATCACGTATGTCGTGATGGACAACCAGATCTACGGCCTGACCAAGGGCCAGACCTCCCCCACCTCGGACGGCGGCTTCCACACGAAGTCGACCCCGAATGGCAACATCGAGAAGTCGGTCAACCAGATGCAGCTGGCGATCGCCTCGGGCTGCGGCTTCGTGGCGAACGGCCTCTCGTCGAACCAGAAGCAGCTGGTGCAGATCATCAAGCAGGCGATCCAGTTCCCGGGCTTCGCCCTGGTCAACACGTACAGCCCGTGCGTCACCTTCAATAAGGTGAACACGTACGACTTCTACAAGTCGGAGCTGGTCAACGTCGACGAGGACCCGACCTATGACCGCCACGACAAGTTCGCCGCCATGAAGATGCTGATGGAGCACAACGAGCTGGTGACGGGCATCATCTACGAGGATCCGAACTCGACCCGCTACGAGGACCTGGTCAAGGGCTTCAAGCCCGAGGGCATTGTCAATCAGAAGTGGGAAGTGGATGACGAGACCTGGAACAAGGTGCTCGCGCAGTACAAGTAAACACGTTGCGTGCGCAGTCCCGCCCCTGGCAACAGGGGCGGGACTTTTGCGTTTTTTAATGGCCGCGGAGTCCGCGGATTTCACAGATCTCCGGAGACCAAGTGGATTTACTTGTGCGGTCGCCTCCAGGGCGGGACTCAGGTGTGTAAAAATATCTATAAAAACACCTGAGTCCCGCCCTTAAGGTGATTGCCCAAGAAAAATCCACCAAGGCTCCGGAAATCTGCGTGATCCGCAAATCCGCGTCAATATAAACGACCCAACCCCCATGCTAAGTCGTACAGATAACTTTAAGACATATACCACCTTGCTCAGTTGGAAATTTTATCCTAGAATATATAGTGGGCCTCCCCAGAATTTTGATTGAACTTTCGTGGTGGCTGAAGGAGTCCTTACACCGTGACCGTCTAATGCTGCCGAAGGAGGAATCCGGCGTGTCAGACCCGACCACGGATCGTGGCCCGAATGAACCGAAGCCCGGCCCCTGGGGCGCTCTGTTCAGGGTGATTACCGAGCCCACCGCCACGTTCCAGGCCCTGGCTGAGCGCCCGGCAATCCTACCGCC
>JAQBPS010000423.1 GCA_028287415.1 Bacillota bacterium
GGAAGGTTTAGACCTGCCATAGCGCGACCGGTGGAATTCTGGTGAACCCAAACTTCGTGGCCAAACCTCGAACCTTTCGGAACCGAATGGGTAGATGAGGTGTCATGTTACTGGAAAGGGCGTGGCCTCATGACGGATCGGGAGTTTGAGCATCTGGTGCGGCGGTGAACCACGCCGTTGCCGAAACGGCGTTCGTCCAGCAGTTCGAGCTTCAGGCGGACATTGTTGGGGAGGGACTGTTTGCCGCCTCCCACCACGGTGGGCGTGACGAACAAGTGGCACTCGTCGACCAACCCGGCCTTGATCGCCTGGGCGGCGAGGTCGGAACCGCCCACGGTGATGTAACGTCCCGCTCGCGCTTTCAGCTGCCGGACCGCTTCAGGGTCGAAGTCGTCCGTAGAGGTAGGTGCCGACCGGCCGCTCAAGGTCGTTGACGAAGGTGTGCGCCTCCTCGTCCGGCTCAGCCCAGTCGAAGTTGCCGTCCTCGTCCGCTACGTAGCCGTCGAGCGACGTGATCGCCGAGTAGATCAGCTTGGCCATGGTGAGCCTCCCTTTACACATACTGATTGCATTTCGCAACCACACCAAAAAACATAGCGTAATTGCTCCTCTAATGCAACCATTGTCCGGAGGGTTCGACCGACGGCACTTCGCGAAAAACCGTGCCGTCTGACCGCCGCCATCTACACCTGGCTACTCAAGTTCGCACAACCGGCCCCTCTCCCACCGGCGCTTCCACCCCCTGCGTCCCCCGCTCCGACGGCCCGGCGGCTGCCGGCATCGCCTCACCGATCTCGGTCATGATCCGGTTCAGATCCGTCAGAATCGCCCCGTTCTCACGCACTGCCGCCAGCGGCCCCAGCTGCTTGAGCTGGCTCAGACTGTGGCACTGACTGTCCCGCGCCTCATCCAGCGCCTTCTCCAGCGCCGCCCGGCTCTCCGCCGAATGATCCACCAGCGCCCGGCCGAACGTGCTGATGCACTCCCCCGCCGCCCACAGCGCATCGTTCAGACCGTCGATCGCCGGGTGGCCCGCCGTGCCGATGTCGCCCAGGCCGTGCAGAATCCCCCCGACCTGGACGGCCATGTGCTCCAACTGCGGCATCGCCCGCTCCAGATGCCCCAGCCGCACCCCCCGCCCGCCCAGAAACGGGTTGTACTTGATGCTCTGCCGCGCCGCCCGCAGCGCGTCCCGCGCGGCGCTGAGCCGCCCCGTGATCTCCTGCCCCCGGGCCTGGATCTCCTTGTGGCTCTGCTCCTTCGGCTCCCGCGACACCGCCTGCAAATCCGCCCCCAGCAAGTCCGTCAGCTCCCGCACCCGCTTCTCCGCCGCCGGGTCCAGATTCGGCGGGATCACCAGCGCATTCACCACAATGGCTACCAGCGCGCCCACGATCGTCTCCACGATCCGCTCCACCGCGAACAGGCCCGTGCCGTGCATCACCACGACCATCACCGCTGTGACCCCGATCTGCATGATAATGAGCGGGTTAATCCGCAGCAGCGTCGGAATCAGCATCGACACCAGCAGGGTCAGCGTGATGGTGAGGGCACTCAGATGCAGCCACTGGAGAATGAGCACGCTCACGACCACACCGGCCACCACGGCGATCAACCGGTTCACCGCCCGCTGGACCGTATCGGCGATCGTCGCCTGAATCACGAGAATCACGGACAGCGGCGCAAAGAATGGCAAAGGGATGTGTAGCACCTGTTGGGCTATCACCCACGCCAACCCTGCTGCGATCGCTGTTTTGATCACCTGAAATATCGGACCCAGTCGTTCCCGCACGCGATCACCCCTGATTAGTAGCTCCCCGGTGGCACGCTGCTATTCATCAGCAAAAGAAAAAGGCACGGCAAGCAGCAAACCCCCCGCACACTACGATTTTAGCGTGCGGGGGGTTTGCTGCGCAGGCGACAAGCCCGTGCCTCTTCGACAAACGTGCGGGACAACACCGTGCCACTTCAACATAGCTGAAGCTAAACAGCCCTCTGCCGGGCGTAATCCGCCGGTGTATCCAGGTCGATCAGGATCCCGCCGGAACTGACGGCCACCGTCTTCACGCGCTCCGGGTAGTCCTGGAACAGTTTGCGCAGACCGGTCTCAGCCGGCAGCGCCAGCAGCGGCCCGGTCAGCGAAGCGTCGATGCAGACCGGATGGCCCCGGCGCCCGCCAAAGCTCGGCACCGTCAGCCCGCCCGCATGTGCCGCCAGCACCTCGGCGACGACACCAGGCGCAACCAATGGCTGGTCTCCCAGCGCCACGAGGATATTTCCCCCGCCCAGCGCCCGCACCCCTGCCTGGAGCGACGTCAGCATGCCCTCCCGGTACCGGTCGTTCACGCAGGTCCGCACCCGGTGATCCAGCCGGAACGGCCCGAGCGCCTGCACGACCTCGCCGGCCCGGTGCCCGAGCACGACCATGACCTGCTCCAGGCCCGCGCCCAGCAGCGACTCAACCACGGTGCTCAGCACCGTGCCCCTGCCCCAGGGCAACAGCATCTTGGGCTCGCCCATCCGGCTGGAAAGGCCGGCGGCAAGCACCAGGGCGCCCGTGCTCACGACGCCACCTGCGGCCCGGCACCCGCCTCGGCACCCGCCTCCGCCTCACTCGCAGCAGCGACCGGACGGATCACGATCGCCCCGGCATCCACCGGCGCAATCACAGGCGCCCGACCCGCAGCAGCGCTGAACAGCCCCCACACTGGCACAAGGCCATCGCGAGGCGCCAGTTCGACCACCACGGTCGCGCCCGGCAACGTCAGCGCCCGTTCCAGCAGATCACCGCCGAGCAGGGCGGCCTCAGCCTGCCCCCGCTCAATTGCGCTCCACAGCTTGTCCGGTGCCTCAAACAGCAGCCCGGCGTCAGAGAGCCCCAGCTGCTGCGCCAGCGCATCATCGCCCATGGCACACCAGGTGCCGGGGTAACGGGGCGCAGCCCCGCCAAAGCGCACCAGCGCCGCCCGCCGGTAACCGCCGGCCGCCACGAGCCCGCCGCTGGCGAGCCGTCCGAAGAATCGCTCGCCCATCGCCAGGGGTAGCCATGCCATATCATGTGCAGTTGATGCGACGTCCAAATCCCCGTCCAAGGGCAACATGCTGCCCTCCAGGCCGAGCGTCTCACCAACCAGCGCGGCCGCAGGGCCGGGGTAGAGCACCAGCGTCAGCGGCCGGTCAGCCAACAGATCCGCAATCGCAATCGCGGCGCCATCTGCTACCATCACAGCGGCGCCCATCCGATGGGTCGCCGCCGCCATCGCCCTGCGCCCGATCACCGTGCCGATCGCCTCA
>JAQBPS010000480.1 GCA_028287415.1 Bacillota bacterium
GCATCCTCCGGCAAGAACGGTCCCCGGCTCAGTTCGCAGGCGCCCTGAAGCAGCTCCAGTGCTTCGTCCGCCCGGCCGCTCCGCTGGGCCGAGCGGGCCCGCAACACCAGGTCGTCGAACGCCCACAGGTCGAACCAGACATCCTCCAGGCAGCCCAGCGCCACACTCTCCCGGTCGCTGCGGATAAAGCGGGAGGCGGCGCCCGGACCCAGCTCCGGCTCCAGCACCCGCTTGAGCCCATGGACCGTCGCCCGCAGATTATTCCGGGCTGTGGCCGGCGGCGCATCCGGCCACAGCAGCGCCATGGCGGACTCCTTGGGCAGCGCCTTTCCGCGCCGCAGTAACAGCATGATCAGCAGCGCCTTCACCTTCGTGCGCTTCCACTCGGGCGAGTCGACGGGCTGGTCGTACCGCGCTGCCCGCAGGGGACCCAGCGCGTGGACCTTCAGCACCGGCACCCGCTGCTGAGCGCCGCCATGCTGGAGGTGGTCGAGCAGGGCAAAAGCCGCTGACTTGACCGCCGGGTCCGCATGTGCGAGCAGCGGCGCCAGAAACTGTACCGCCTGGTCGCCCATACCGCCGATGAGCGCGTAGACGGCGTGCCCGCCAGCCCCGCCCGGGAGTGGGTTGCGGGCCAGGTCAGCGATGAGCGGCAGGATCTCCGGCCCGCCCTTGTGGAGCAGCAGCCACGGACAGCCGCGTTCTGTCGTGATCGCCAGCGCCTGGCTCATCGCCCGCCTGGCTTCGGCCCGGTCCCCCTCGAATTGAGCGAGCCGGGCGGCAGCCACCGCAATGCTGATGGTCGTAATCCCATCCAGTCCGGGCGGGTCAATCGCAATCGCCCGGGACAGGTGGCCACGTGCGCCCACCGGGTCCCCTTCCTCTACGAGGAACTGGGCGAAGGCTGCGTGTGCGGTCGCCTGCACCTCGGGATAGCCCGCCGCCAGGTCCAGGTTCTGGCGCAGGTAGCTGCGGGCGTCCTCCCGGCGGCCGAGGCGGGCGCAAATGTCCGCCATTTCCAGCCGTGCGGTGAAAGTCGCCTCAGTGCCGAGCGTGCGGAAGCCCGCCGTGTCGTCTGCAAACGACGGGCGGAGGGCTTCAAAGCAGGCCAGGGCCTCTTCCCATCGGCGATGGTAGAGGTGCATGATGCCCTCACCGAGGAGCCCCACAAGCTGGTGCAGGCGTCCCATCGCCGGCGGGATTTCCAGGGCCATGTACTGCCGATGGTACTGCTCCAGCCCGAGCGGGTCCCCGGCGAAACAGTAGCTCATCCAGTTGTGAATGCCCCAGGTAAAGTCGCCCAGTGCCGTGCGCCCCACGGTGTAGGGGATGCCATACTTCAGGGAGGTGCGGCCGTCGCCCCGCCAGAAGGCCAGCATCGCCAGCAGCTCCAGGCAGTAGAAGTAAGCTCGGGTCGCCGGTGGAATCTCGCCAAGCAATTGCTCCAGCTCGGTGAAGGCCTCGCCCCACTCGCCCCGGCGGGTGCGGGTGAATGCTTGCAGCATCCGCCCGTAGATGCGGACCTCCGGGGCGGGGTGGTCAAGCCACCGCTGCACCACCGCATCAAAATAAGGGTTCCGCAGCTTCCAGAAGCGGGCCGCCGTCCAGGCCAGGGCCCGTGTGAGTCCGCTGTAGTCCCCCCGCTGGTCGTACAGGTCCAGCAGCCGCCGGCAGAGCGTCGACAGAATATCATACTGCCCCGCCCACCCGGCCAGCTGCGCCCGCACAAAAATCACGTCGGGCTCCCGCTCATGCAGTTCGTGTGGCAAACGATCCAGCCAGCCCCGCACCACATCGTGGCGCAGGGCCTTGAGCGCGCCCTCCGCCTGTTCGGCCATCAGCGCGGCTGCACGCACATATTCCCGGCCCTGGATGTAGTGCTCGACAGCCTCGGGCAGGTCGCCGAGCCCCTCATAAATCTGCGCAGCCAATCCGTGCAGCCGCAACAGTTCCGCCTCGCCGCGCCGTGCCGCCACCTGCCGCCGCAGAAAGGCTTGAAACAGGTGGTGGTAGCGGTAGATGCCCACCGTCCCCATCACCGGCACGATAAAGAGGTTGCGGGCCTCCAGCTCACGCAGGATGGCGCCGGCACCGCGTGTGCCCAGCATCCGTTCGGCAATTGCGGGCTGCACGGCCGTCAACACGCAGGTGCCGAGCAGAAACTCCTGAAGTTCCTCAGGCTGATGCCCGAAGACCTCCTCCGCCAGGAAGTCGAACAGCGCACCGCCCTCCGGGAAGCGGCTGAGGAATGCGCACCACTCCGAACGGGGCATCGCCGCCAACAGGCTGCCCAGCAATTGCAGCGCAGTCACCCAGCCCTCCGTGTGCGCCATCAGCACTGCCAGCAATTCGGGCGGCAGCTTCAGCTCGAACCGCTCGGCAAAGAACTGCTCGATCTCCTCCGCCGAAAATGAGAGATCAGTCGCGGTCAGGTGGATGACCTCGCCCTGTGCCTCCAGCCGGGCCAGGGGCAGGTAGGGCCGTGTCCGCGACACCAGCGCCAGGTGTACCGTCTCGGGCAGGTGCTGGAGCAGCGCGTCGAGGAAGGCCATCACCTGCTCACCGTCTGCCACATGGTGCAGGTCATCGAGCACAATCACCAGGCGCTCCTCGACGTGGCGCCCCAGTTCGGCCGCAACCAGTCTGCCGAGGTGCCGCACCGCCTTGATGTCGGTGGGGGCGCCCTCAGGCGCCACGCTGAAAAGGCCGCCGGGCGGCAGGTGTTCGGCGGCCGCACGGGCCAGTTGCTGAAGAAAGATCGGCAGGCTGGCATCGGCAGGATCGAGGGAGACCCAGCAAAAGGCGGCCGGGAACTGCGCCATGAACTGCCGGACGAGCGTTGTTTTCCCGTAGCCCCCCGGTGCGGTGATCAGGGCAAGCTTCCGCTGGCCTGCCTGCTCAAGTCTTGCCAGGAGGCGATTGCGGGGAAGGCTGGCCACACCATACTGCCGATTTGTCTGCTGCTTCATGTGGTTCCCCTCCACAGGGCGATTCCGGGCATCCGTTTCATAGTAAGAAATTCGCAGTATCTTTACAATCCCCCTGCAAACTGAGGGGGAAGGTTGAGCGCGGGCATTTTTTCATGGCCACGGATTTCACAGATTACACGGATTTCCGGAGCCCAGGCGGATTTCCTTGTTGATGCGACCTTCCAGGGCGGGACTCAGGTGTTTAAATATATAATATTATTTTTGTTCTGATATCTGTGTTCTGTTTTAGAATCCGCGTAATCAGTGAAATCCGTGGCAATCTAATGTCTCATTCTCAAACCCCCGCCCTTTATACAAAAAGGGCGCCGTCCATTACTGAACGACGCCCTCCCGATCAAGCTGTGTTACGCCTGACCCGTATGCTGCTCCAGCGCCTCAGTGACCAGCTTGATCGCCAGCTGCGGGTTGGCACGCCCCCGCGTCGCCTTCATCATCTGGCCCACCAGGAACTGCGCCGCGGCCTGCTTGCCGGACTTCCAGTCCTCCACGACCTTGGGGTTGCCCACGACGACCGCCATCGCGACCTTCG
>JAQBPS010000539.1 GCA_028287415.1 Bacillota bacterium
TTGGCCGGCCATGTCGCCTATAGCCCGTACCACTTCACGCGGATTTTCAAAGAAACCATCGGCCTCCCACCCCTCTATTATGTTTCGTCCCTGCGATTGCAAAAGGCAAAAGATTTATTGCTGCGCACGCACCTGAGTGTGCGCGATGTCGGATTGGAGATCGGACAGCAGAGCCTGGGGACCTTCACCACCCGCTTTACCGAACGGGTAGGCGTGACGCCCGCCGAATTCCGCAACTCGCCGCTGGAGGCGGATAGCCACTTGCGTTCATTGCAGCAACTCAGCGACTGGCGTACGTCGCGACCTGCTGCACATCAACACGCCACAGTTGAAGGGACCGTCGAGGCAGCGCTTCCGTTTGCGGGTGTCATTCTGATCGGCTTGTTCGCCAGACCGATCCCCGAAGGACTCCCCCTGTACGGAACGCTGCTTTCTTCTTTGGGGGATTTTTCGTTTACCGACGTCAAACCGGGGATCTATTACCTGATGGGTACATCGGTCTCCTGGAGTATGCAGGCGGTGGATTTTCTGCTGCCGCACACAACCTTACGCACCCGGGCGAAGGCGCCGATCATCGTCGCACCCGGTTGCGCCGTCCCGCACCTGCAAGTGCTACTGCACCCGCCCCGCCCGGACGACCCGCCAATCCTCATTTCGCTTCCGCTGTTAATGAATCGGTTCCTCAGGCGAGTCGGTCAAAACCGCAATCGGTAAGAAATTGGTGCCAATGCAGCCGGATAGAATTGGTGTGGTGCACAGGAATCGCGGAGAGGATGACAATGCAATGGCGACTCCCGGACTGCCCAAGGAGCGGCTCCGCCGCATGCACGATGTCATGGCGGGCTATATCGATCGCCACGAACTGCCCGGTCTGGTCACGCTGGTCAGCCGGCGGGGTGAGGTGCATGTCGATGCGATCGGCATGAAGGCTATCGGCGGCAGTGATCCGATGCGCCATGACACGATCTTCCGCATCGCCTCGATGACCAAGGTGATCACCGCTGCGGCGGCGATGATCCTGGTCGAAGAATGCAAGCTGCGGCTGGACGAGCCGGTGGACCGGCTGCTGCCCGAACTGGCCGACCGCAGGGTTCTGAAGCGGCTCGACGGGCCGCTCGACGACACCGTGCCCGCAAACCGGCCCATCACCGTGCACGACCTGCTGACCTTGCGGCTGGGAATCGGGGCGGTGATGGCACCCCCGGACTGGTACCCGATCCAGACGGCCATGAACGAGCTGGGACTTGCGCCCGGGGCGAACCCGCCTTCGCACACGCCCGACGAGTGGCTGAAGCGCCTGGGCAGTCTGCCGCTGATCCATCAGCCGGGAGCGAAGTGGCTGTACCATACCGGGTCCGACATCCTGGGCGTGCTGATTGCACGCGCCGCCGGCCAGTCGCTGGCGGATTTCTTCCGCGAGCGCATCTGCGAGCCCCTCGGCATGAAGGACACGGGCTTTCACGTGCCGGCCGAGAAACTGGCGCGGCTGCCGCCGAGCTATATGGCCAATCCCGTAACCGGTGCGCTCACGGTCCATGACGAACCCGGCAGCAGCCGCTGGGGCCGCCCGCCGGCCTTCCCGTCAGGCGGGGGCGGGCTCGTCTCGACCGTCGACGACTACCTGGCCTTCTGCCAGATGATGCTGAACAAGGGCGGGCACGGCCGCGAACGCATCCTGTCACGGCCGTCGGTCGAGCTCATGACCATCAACCATCTGACGCCGGAGCAGACGGCCGAGAACTGTCTCTTCTTCGGCGACAGCAGCGGCTGGGGGTTCGGCGTTGCCGTCGATCTGGCGACGGTGCCCGGCAGGTTCGGCTGGAACGGCGGCCTGGGCACGTCCGGCTATTCGGACCCCGGCAAAGAGCTGGTCGGAATCCTGATGACCCAGCGCCTCATTGATTCCCCCCAGTCGCCCGGTGTGTATCGCGATTTCTGGACCTCGGCCTACCAGGCAATCGACGACTAAGTCGGCTTAACTGCCAGCGAAAAAAATATCATCCGCCGTGTCGATTTTGCAAAGCCTCGTTCGACGTGTAAGTAGAAGCAACTCGAACGAGAAGGAGAGATTACGATGCGATTCTTGATCATCCCGGGACCAACTGCGAGCGACGCGACGCCGGCGGCGGATCAGCCATTCGACGGGGAGCTCTTCGCCGCCTACATGAAGTACAACGAGGAGATGCACAAGGCCGGCGTGCTGATCGCGGCCGAGGGGCTCGCACCGAGTGCGACGGGCGCACACGTGCTGGTCACCGGCGGTAAAGCCACCGTGGTTGACGGCCCCTTCGCCGAGACGAAGGAGCTGATCGCCGGCTTCTGGCTGATTGAGGTGAAGTCGCAGGAAGAGGCGATCGAATGGGCCTTGCGGTGCCCGGTCGGGCCGACCGACGAGGTGCTCGAGATTCGCCAGCTGACGGGCGCCTCGGACATCCCGGCGGAACTTAATGAGATCATCGCTCGTGTGGCCCCGACATGGAGCTCAACGTTCCGGTAGGTGAAAACAGGAGGAGATGTTACGATGCGGTTCATGATCATTCGCAAGGCTGACAAGAACACAGAGGCGGGCGTCATGCCGAGCCAGCAGCTCCTCAACGACATGGGGCAGTACAACGGCGAGCTGGTGGAAGCCGGCATGTTGCTCGCCGGCGAAGGGCTCCAGCCGAGTTCAAAGGGTGCCCGCGTCAAGTTCTCGGGGGGAAAGCCAGCCGTGGTTGACGGCCCCTTCA
>JAQBPS010000597.1 GCA_028287415.1 Bacillota bacterium
TATCTACGCATTGCAAGGAGGGGCCTGGATGATCTGGAGCCAGGAGATTGAGACCATGGAACGGGCGGATATGGAGCGGCTGCAGACCTCAAGGCTCCAGGCGATCGTGCTCCGGACCTACAGCCGGGTCGCCCTCTTCAGGGAGCGCTGTGATGCCGCCAGGGTTCGCCCCGAAGCGATCCGGTCGCTGGCTGATCTGCCCCGGCTCCCGTTCCTCCGCAAGGCCGACCTGCGGGAACAATACCCCTGGGGACTGTTCGCTGAGCCGATCCGCAATATAGTCCGCCTCCATGCCTCAAGTGGCACCCGGGGCAAGCCAGTGGTTGTGGGCTACACGGCTGCGGACATTGATGTCTGGGCGGAGGTGTGTGCCCGCTCCTTTTGCATGGCGGGTGGCGAGCCGGGCCATCTTTTCCAAAACGCCTATGGCTACGGGCTGTTCACCGGCGGTCTCGGCATGCACTACGGCGTTGAGCGGGCAGGCGCTGCGGTCGTGCCGATCTCGGGCGGCAACACGGCACGGCAGATGCTGATCATCCAGGACTTCCAGCCGCAAGGCATTGCCTGCACGCCATCGTACGCACTTAACATTGCGGATTATCTGGAGGAGCATGGTGTCGATCCGCGCTCAACCAGCCTCCGCTATGGGATTTTCGGGGCGGAGCCGTGGTCCGAGTCCATGCGTCAGCAGCTTGAAGCGCGCCTGGGGCTGGACGCGATTGATATCTACGGGCTGAGTGAGCTAAGCGGTCCCGGCGTCGCCTGCGAGTGCCGCGAGGGCAAACAGGGGCTCCACATCAACGAAGATTATTTCCTGCCCGAGGTGGTCGATCCGGACACCGGGGAAGCACTGCCCGATGGCGAGTATGGCGACCTGGTGCTGACCGCACTCTGCAAGGAGGCATTCCCGGTGATCCGGTATCGCACGGGCGATATCTGCGCGCTGTATCGGGAGCCGTGCACGTGCGGACGGACGCTGGTGCGGATGAGCCGGGTCAAGGGGCGGGTGGACGACATGCTGGTGATCCGGGGCGTCAACGTGTTCCCGTCGGAGGTCGAATATCAACTCCTCCAGCTGGGCGAGCTGGTGCCACACTACCAGCTGGTGGTGGATCGGGATCGGGCGCTTGATTCGCTGGAGGTGCAGGTGGAACTGGCAGATAGCGTGCTCCGGGCCTGGGGCGGATTCGACGCGGAGCGCCCCGAGGCGGAAGCGATTCGTGCGAGGGCCGTGGCGCTGCTGAAGTCGACACTCGGCATAGGCTGCCGTGTCACCCTCATGCCGCCGAGGAGTGTCCCCCGTTCGGAGGGCAAGGCGGTCCGGATCGTGGACCGTCGCAAGTCATGAGTCTTTTTGAGCACCTTGCAAGCGAGCCCTTCGCGCGGCAAATGGGCATTGCCATAGATGAGATCCGGCCCGGGTACGCCCGCGTGTCGCTGACGCTGGCAGATTGGATGACAAATGTGCACGGGACCGCACATGGGGGCATGATTTTCGGCCTCGCGGATGTCGCCTTTGCTGCTGCATCTAACAGCCACGGAACGACGGCGGTGGCGCTGAACATGGAGATTCAATACCTTTCGGCGGGGCACCCGGGACAGCGCCTGGTGGCTGAGGCTGCCGAGATAGACCTGACCCGGAGGACCGCCCTGTACCGGATTACTGTAAGCGACGAGGAGACGGGGAAACAGGTTGCGGCACTTCACGCAAGGGTGTACCGGCTGGACCGGCCGGTGCTGCCTGAGGCGTAGCCGGGCGGGCATCAAGAATGGCTGCCTCGGATACCCTATAAAGCATCAAGTTAAACGGAGAGCGCCCGCGCCTTCCGCCGCTCCACCATGGCTGCAATCACAATGGAGACCTCGTACAGCAGCAGCATCGGAACCGCCATCACCATCTGGTCCACGACAATGGGGGCCGGCGAGATCAGCGCACCGGTCACGAGCGAGCCGAGCACCGCAAACTTGCGCCACCGGCGGAGTTTCTGCGCTGTGACCAGGCCGATCACGGCCAGGAGCCAGACGAGGACGGGGAGTTCAAAGACAGCGCCCAGCGGAAGCGAAAAGTGCAGGATCATATCCGTCCACTGGGTGGGTGATACGATCACGTTACTGCCACTGTCCCTTGCCACGCCGATGAAGAAGCGGGTGGCCGCCGGCACGATAAAGTAGTAGCTGAAGGCGAATCCGGCGACAAAGAGTCCCAACGCTGCGGGGAGAACCGAGAACAGAATCGTGCGCTCCTTGCCGGTCAATGCCGGCAGCAGGAAGGCGATCAGCTGATACAGGATCACCGGCGAAGCCAACAAGATGCCGAGGTAAATACCCATATGAAACTGAACCAAGAATATCTCCGTCACACCCATCTGAGTCAGAGGCACGGGCGCCCGACTCATGATGGAGTGGTAGATTGTGGGTACCAGCACCCAGCCCGCCCCTACGCCGACAACGATGGCAATGAGTGAGTAAATAATGCGCCGACGAAGTTCGGATAAATGCCCCATAATCGACTGTGCGCGATCCAACCCTGGCGGCCTCCTTTGACAACTCGACGTATCTTGTCAAAACCAGCATACCATGGCATCCCCCTCGCGGCCAGCCTCATTTTGACAAGCGGCTTCACGCCGTCAAAATGAGGCTGTATAATACAAATAGCGCTATACATGGCAGACAGGCAGGTGATCGCCCCTTGTCCGAATTCGGCCCGTTCTTGCAGGCAGAACTGAACAAGCGTGCATGGAGCTACTCGGACTTCGCCAGCCGGTCCGGTCTGCACGTGTCGTTGATCTCCCGGGTCGCCCGCGGGCACCGCCAGCCGACCGCAAATTTTGTGAAGCGGTGTGCCGAGGCGCTTGCTCTGCCCCTGAGCGATGTGATGGCCGCCGCCGGCATGCTGGAAGCGGCAGTGGCAGCACAGGGTACGGCCGAAGCGCGCGCACTGGAGCAGTACATTCAGTATGCGACTACGCCCGAGGGCGAAGCGGAGATTGCCGAACGGCTGCCGGCGAAGGTGACCAGGGTGCGGCAGCTGCCAGATCTAAGCGGAAAGCTGGCCCTGCTCCTGGGCTGGGTGGATGAGCTGGCCGTCCAGTTCAGCCAGGCGAGCGGCGCAAAAAAGGCGCTGATCGGCGGCGCCCTGCTCTACTTCCTCATGCCCGTCGACCTGGTGCCGGACTTCATTCCGGTGGCAGGGCTCCTCGACGATCTGGCAGTCGTCTCCCTGGTGCTCGGCATGATCGCCAACCACAGCGAAGCGAGCGGCGGTTAAGCAGGAGTCGCACAATGCAGGCCGAACAGATATTGTGGATATAATTGATCCGCGATCGGACGGTGATGCGACGTGCAGTTTTCCAAGAGCACCGGTTACGCCCTGCATGCACTTGTGTACCTGGCCGGGGCGAACCCGGGCACTAACCTCGGCATCCGCGAGCTGGCCGAGTTCCTGGGGGTCTCGGAAAGCTACCTCTCGAAGGTGATGTCCAAACTCAGGCAGGGCGGCCTGGTCCGTTCCGCGCCCGGGGTCAGCGGCGGCTACGAACTGGCTCACCCCGCGGGCAACATCACCTTCCGCGCTGTGATTGAGATCGTGGAAGGGCGCCAGCCGCTCTATGAATGCGCACGCTTTGAGGAGCATCGTCATTCGCTGTTTCGGAAGCAGGGCGCCCGTGGGCATGCTGCACGGGAATGTCTCGTACAGTCGGTCATGAACGGTGCCGAACAGGAGTTGCAGGCCTACCTGCGTGCGCATACGATCCAGTGGGTGCTGGACAATGCACGGCTGTCAAAGCACGCAAACACGCGGGGATAGCCTCGCATTTTTGCGTCATTCATTCTGGATATCGTGGATCTGCAAAGGAGGTATACTTCATGGCGGATTTGGTAGTCGATGTGGTCGTGATCGGTGGCGGTCCCGCCGGCATGAGCGCCGCACTCGTGCTCGGGCGGGCGCGGCGCTCCGTCATCGTCGTGGATGCGGAACAGCCCCGCAACCGCGTGGTCCACGAGTCGCACGGCTTCCTGACGCGGGACGGTGTCAGCCCCACTGAGCTCCGGGCGATTGCGCGAGCGCAGATCGCCGCGTATCCGTCGGTGCGGTTCGAACGGGACACCGTCACAGAACTCACAGGCGAGAACGGTGCTTTCACGGCGCAGACCCGGCAGGGGCGCACAATCCGCAGTCGCAAAGTCCTCTTCGCCACCGGGAAGCAGGACGTGCTGCCCGCGATTGACGGGCTGGCAGCCGTCTACGGTCGGAGCGCGTTCGTCTGTCCGTATTGCGACGGCTGGGAGCTGCGCGACTGGCCGCAGGCCCGCCAGTTGGCCCGGAACAACGTCGCGTTGTACGAGGGCGCCATTGCCCGCATCGATCACGTCGATGCTCAGGTGAGCGCAGTACGGCTGGATGACGGCACGCAGGTCAGCTGCACAGGTCTTTTCGTTGCCCTCGCAGATGTTCAGTCCACCGGGTTGCCGGAGCAACTGGGCTGCCGGATGACTCCAGCCGGTTCGGTCCACGTCGCTGACCCCGGTGAGACATCCG
>JAQBPS010000618.1 GCA_028287415.1 Bacillota bacterium
GGAGTTGCCCAGATCGTACTGCGCCCGTTCCTCGATCAGTTTGATGATGGCTGCGTAGCCGTACGCATCAAGGGTTAGTGCGGCGATGTCACCTTTGATTTCCGGGACGTTTCCCACCAAGTGTCACCCCTTAAAGTGAAGACGGTACTCCCGCCCGCAGTGCCCTATCGCGCACGGGCGCCGGCCCATGTGTCCTTGAGCGTGATCGTGCGATTGAACACCGGTAGCTCCGGGCTCGAATCAGGGTCCACGCAGAAATAGCCGTGCCGCAGGAACTGGACCCTGGTGCCCGCCCGCGCTTGGGAAACGCTGGGTTCAACCTTGCAGCCAGTCAGAACCGCCAGGGAATCCGGGTTAAGGTTGGCCACGATGTCGCCACCCTCGCCCGGATTCTCCGTGTTGAACAAGCTGTCGTAGAGCCTCACGGTCGCGTCTACGGCGTGGCGCGCCGAGACCCAGTGGATCGTACCCTTCACCTTACGTCCGTCGGGTGCCTCACCGCCTCGGGTCGCAGGGTCGTAAGTGCACCGCAGTTCAAGGACCTCGCCAGTCTGGGAATCCTTGATCACTTCCTGGCAGGTGATGAAGTACGCGCCCTTCAGGCGGACCTCGCGGCCGGGTGAAAGCCGGAAGTACTTCGACGGGGGCTCCTCCATGAAGTCCTCTTGCTCGATGAAGAGCGTGCGTGAGAACGGCACCACGCGGCTCCCGGCAGCGGGATCTTCCGGGTTGTTCTCGACAGTAAACTCATCCGTCTGATCTTCCGGATAGTTGACCAGCACGACCTTGAGCGGCTTGAGCACGGCCATCATCCGCGGGGCCGTCCGGTTCAGGTCCTCACGGACAAAGTGCTCGAGCTGGGCCAGGCTGACAACACTGTTGGTCTTGCCAACGCCAACGTCAGTGCAGAAGTTACGGAGAGCCTCCGGCGTGTAGCCCCGCCGGCGCATGCCCGACAGGGTCGGCATCCGGGGATCGTCCCAGCCGCCCACGTGTCCCTCCTCAACCAGCCGGCGCAGCGCGCGCTTACTGGTAATTGTGTGGGTCAGGTTCAGCCGCGCAAACTCAATCTGCTTCGGGGCGTCAGGAATCTGCAGTTGCTCCAGCAGCCAGTTATAGAGCGGCCGATGGTCCTCAAACTCCAGCGTGCAAAGTGAGTGGGTGATCCCCTCAATGGCATCCGACAGAGGATGGGCGTAGTCATACGTCGGGTAGATGCACCAGGCCGCTCCCGTCCGGTGGTGAGTGGCATGGATGATGCGGTAGAGGACAGGGTCACGCATGATCATGTTGCCTGCGGCCATGTCGATTTTGGCCCTGAGCACGCGGGCGCCATTCGGGAACTCTCCCGCCTTCATGCGGCGAAACAGGTCCAGATTCTCCGCGACCGATCGGTCCCGATACGGACTCGGCCGCCCGGGCTCCGTCACGGTGCCGCGGTACTCCCGCATCTCTTCCAGGCCCAGGTCGCACACATAGGCTTTGCCTTTGCCGATCAGCTGGAGCGCCCAATCGTACAACTGGTCGAAGTAACCGGACGCGGTGAAGCACCGGTCGTCCCAGTCAAAGCCCAACCAGTGAATGTCTGCCTTGATCGCCTCGACATACTCGACTTCCTCGGTGGTGGGGTTGGTATCATCAAAGCGCAGGTTGCACAGGCCGCCGTTGGCCGCGGCGATCCCGAAGTTGAGGCAGATCGATTTTGCGTGACCGATGTGCAGATAGCCGTTAGGCTCCGGCGGGAACCTGGTATGTACCCGACCCCCGTAGCGACCAGCTGCCCTGTCCTCGTTAATGATGTCCTGAATGAAGTTACTCGCGTTGTACTCCTGTGTCGCCATACGCAATCCCTCCTGTCCTTTTCCGATCCTTTTATGGCCGCGGAGTTCGCGGATTTCGCAGATGTCCCGAGCCGAGGTGGATTTTCCTTCGGTGATCATCTTGAGGGTGGGACTGGGGAAGTTCAAATATACATATATATGAACGCCTCAGTCCCACCCCTCAAGGTCGCCACCTGAGAAAATCCGCCTGGTCTCCGGACATCCGTGTTATCTGCGAACTCCGCGGCCATATAGAAAGAGGCTCCCTCCCGTGCAGAAGGGAGCCATTGTATCGAAGTGGAAAGAGGGCTGAGCGCAGCCCCCTTTCCACCCTTTCCCCGCCTCGAGCTAACCTCGTCGGGGTCATGGCGTCATGGCCGCCATGACCCCTCTGCTCCCCAAGTATCTAGATCCAGCCCCGGGCGCCCATGGCATCCGAGAGCCGCTTGATCGCCACCATGTACGCCGCACGGCGCATTGAGACGTGCCGCTGGTCCATCACCTTGTACACGGCGTTGAAGGCATTGACCATCATCTGCTCCAGCTTCTGGTTGACCTCTTCCTCCGGCCAGTAGTAGTTCTGGATGTTCTGCACCCACTCGAAGTAGGAGACAGTCACACCACCGGCGTTGCAGAGGATGTCCGGAATCTGAAGCACGCCCCGCTCCGTCAGGACCCGGGCGGCCTCCGGCGTCGTCGGGCCGTTCGCAGCTTCCGCCACGATCTTGGCCTTGACCGCGTCGACGTTGGCCATGTTAATCTGATTCTCCAGCGCCGCCGGCACGAGAATGTCGACGTCGAGGCCAAAGAGAGTTGTAGTATCTATGGTTTCGGTGTGGGACATTCCCGTGACAGTGCCGTTCTGCGTATAGAACTCAACCGCCTCGGGAACGTGGATGCCATTAGGGTTATAAGCACCGCCCCGGGCGTCCACAATGGCGACCACCTTCACGCCCAGCTCGTCGAGCAGCATGGCGGTGTGGGAGCCGACGTTGCCAAAGCCCTGAATCGCAGCGGTGGCGCCCCGCAGGGGCAGGCCCATCCGCCTGGCGGCCTCGCGGATACAGATGACGGCGCCGCGTCCCGTGGCTGCACCACGTCCCGCCGAACCGCCGAGGATCATCGGCTTGCCTGTGATCAGGCCGGGTGTGTTGTACCCCTTCATCTTGGAGTACTCGTCCATCATCCAGCCCATGACCTGCGGGTTGGTGTTGACGTCCGGCGCCGGGATGTCCCGGTCCGGGCCGACAAAACCGGCCAGCGCGCGGATATAGCCACGGGAGAGGTTCTCCAGGTCACGCCTGGTCAGGTCCGCCGGGTTGCAAATGACGCCACCCTTGCCGCCGCCGAACGGGAGACCGAGCACCGCGCACTTGAAGGTCATCCACATGGAGAGCGCCTTGACCTCATCCAGCGAAACGTCCGGGTGGAAGCGCACGCCGCCCTTACAGGGGCCGATCACGTCGGAGTGCTGCGCGCGGTAGCCGATAAAGCTCCTGACCTCGCCGCTCTCCAGCCGCACCGGAATCGAGACGGTCAGGATCCGCTCCGGCTCCTTCAGGTACTCGTAAACCGCCATCGGGAGCCCGAGTTCGCGGGTAGCGTTGTAAATCAGCATCTGGGCAATTTCAAACGGGTTTAGGGTTTCTTTAGGGGCGTCTACGCTTTGGCCACTGGCATCCTGTGCTTGTTTCATTGCGTCCTGGGCTGTCGTGCTCATCTACATCACCTTTTAGGGGCGCGCGCCCCCGATTTAGATAAGAATCGCAATCAGCCGGAACTATTTTGCGTCCCGGGCGCCAATGGCGGACCGGTTAAAGGTCAATTCCACATTCGAAGCGACCCTCAGTCGAACCGTGGTATCATCCATCGCCGTGATGGTGCCATGCAGGCCGCCGATGGTGACCACGTCGCTGCCCACCGCGAGAGAACGGAGCAACTCCTGGCGCTTCTTGGCCTGCTGCTGCTGCGGCCGGATCATCATGAAATACATCAGGGCCAGAAGTGCGATGGGCAGAATCAAATTCTGAAGGTTAGGCAATGTGAAACGTCCCTCCTGATCAGATTTGGCACGGGAGATCGACCAAACACACTATACCACGACTTCACCGGGGATGCGAATTTATGATTGTGCGATCACAAACTACGATCACACGGGAAGAAAGCGGACGCAGATGGACGCAAACGGACCGGCCGGCGGGGCTTCGCCCTAGTTCTCGTCCTTGTAATAGAGCATGGTCTGAATCGGCTTGAACCCGATCTTGGCGTACAGCCCATGCGCCGGACTCTCAGTGGGCAGCACCAGCGACAGCCGCGTAATGCCCTTCACCCAGCCCCAGCCCCGCACCCGTTCGATCAGAGCGGTCGCAACGCCCTGCCGGCGATAGTCGGGCGCCACATACAGGTCGGAGATGAAGGTGTACATCTCCGGCTCAAAAATGGGGGGCGGCTCCTGGATCATGCCCACGGTGTACCCGACCATCACCGGCTTGGGGCCGCTGAGATCCTCAGCCACCATGACGCATGCGGTGGGATGCTCCACCGCCTGGGCGATGCCCGAGCGGGCAAACTCCATAAACTGCTCAGTGAGGGCGTTGATCGACATCTGGGTCTGCTGCTCGTGGGCGTAGCCCTCGACCAGCGGCAGGAGCGCCTTCAGATCAGAAGGCTTGGCCAGCCGGTATTCGATCGCCATCGCATATGCTCCCCCATTGATGTTGCATTGATGTTTGCTCGAAATTATCGATTGTCAGGGACTGGCGGTTCAGCGGGCCCCAGCGAGCTGTGCTTCTCCTTGCGGGCCCGCTCGCCCTCGTGCCACCGGCTGAGGAACTGCCGGCGGTAGTCGGCGAAGGTGCCGGCGTCAAGGGCGGCGCGGATCTCCTCCATCTCCCGGACGAGGAAGCGCAGGTTGTGAATACTGCACAGGCGCAGCCCCAGCATCTCCTCCGCCTTGAGCAGGTGCCGGATGTAGGCCCGGGTGTAGTTACGGCAGGCGTAGCAGTCGCAGCCCTCCTGGATCGGGCGGAAGTCCCGGGCGAACTCGCTATTACGCACCGTCAGCTTGCCCTCCGGCAGGAAGACCGTGCCGTGCCGGGCGATGCGGGTCGGCAGGACACAGTCGAACATGTCGATGCCGCGCCAGACCCCCTCCACCAGGTCCTCGGGCGAGCCGACGCCCATCAGGTAGCGGGGCTTGTCCTCCGGGATCAGCGGAACGGTGACCTCGAGCATCTCGGCCATGAGCTCCTTCGGTTCGCCCACGGACAGGCCGCCCACGGCATAGCCGGGGAAGTCCAGCGCCACGATCTGCTCGGCACTCATGCGCCGCAGGTCGGCAAAGGTGCTGCCCTGGATGATCCCGAACAGGGCCTGGTCATGCGGGCGCCGGTGCGCCTCCTGGCAGCGCTTCGCCCAGCGGGTGGTCCGCTCCAGCGAGTTCTTCGCGTAAGTCCACTCGCAGGGCCAGGGTGTGCATTCGTCAAACGCCATGATAATGTCGGCGCCGAGGGCGTTCTCGATCTCAATCGCCTTCTCCGGGCTGAGGAAGTGCTCGCTGCCATCAAGGTGGGAGCGGAACTTGACGCCTTCCTCCGTGATCTTCCGCAGCTCGGACAGCGAGAAGACCTGAAAGCCGCCGGAGTCGGTCAGCATGGCGCCGTCCCAGTTCATGAATTTATGGAGCCCCCCCGCCTCCGCCACCAGGTCATGGCCCGGGCGCAGGTAGAGGTGATAGGTATTGCTCAAAATGATCCGCGCCCCAAGGTCGCGAACCTCCTCCGGGTTCAGCGTCTTGACGGATGCCTGGGTGCCCACCGGCATGAAGACGGGCGTCTCCACCGTGCCGTGGGGCGTTTGCAGCCGGCCGCGCCGGGCCCGGGAAGCGGGATCTTTCTTTAGCAGCTCAATGGTGACAGCCACGATTTCCCTCCCCACAGATTCCACCCGTATGGTACCACAACTGCCTGACCAATACCAGTATCAGGAGATACGAAATTAGTATCTGGTCACAATAGTAACATCGCATCCCCGAAACTGAAGAACCGATAACGCTCGCGCACCGCCACTTCATAGGCTTCCAGGATCCGCTCCCGGTTGGCGAAGGCGGAGACCAGCATGACCAGAGTCGATTTGGGCAGGTGAAAATTGGTAATCAGCCCGTCGATCGCCTTGAAGCGGTAGCCGGGGTAGATGAAGATGTCGGTCCAGCCGTGCCCCGCGCAGACCTGGCCGTCCCTCCCTGTCACCGTCTCGAGCGTGCGCACGCTGGTCGTGCCCACGCCGATGATCCGCCCGCCAGCGGCCCGGATCCGGTTGAGGGCGTCGGCCGTCTCCGGCGTCACCGTGTAGAACTCGCTGTGCATCTTGTGCTCGAGCACCTCATCCACCTGCACGGGGCGAAAAGTACCGAGCCCCACATGCAGCAGGATTTTATGGACCGCGACGCCCATCGCCTCGATCTTGGCGAGCAGCTCGGAGGTAAAGTGCAGGCCGGCCGTCGGC
>JAQBPS010000137.1 GCA_028287415.1 Bacillota bacterium
CCGGCGGAGCGTGGACGCATTTATGCGGTGATGCGGGCCGGCGATCAGGCCGCCACGATCACCGGCGAGGTGGCGGGCGGTGCGCTGGCGACGTATGGCAGCATTCTCGGCGGCATCGGCTGGTCGAGCGGGATTACGGCGGTGATGTTGCTCGGGGTGATCGTCCCGCGGTGGCGCGCCGGGCCGGCTGTACGAACTGCGCCGGCAGACGTACCGGACAAGGCCCGGCAGCGGTCTCAATAGATAGCACGTAACGTACACCATCAAAGGAGCAACTATCATGGAAAAGCGCAAGCTCGGACGCTCGGGACTCTCCGTATCGGAACTCTGCTTCGGCGGCAACGTCTTCGGCTGGACGGCTGACGAGGCGACCTCCTTCGAACTGCTGGACGCGTATCTGGCGGCTGGCGGCAACTTCATCGATACGGCAGATGTATACTCCAACTGGGCGCCCGGCAACAAGGGCGGCGAGTCCGAGGCCGTGATCGGCAAGTGGCTCAAGGCGCGGGGCAACCGTGAGCAGGTGGTCATCGCCACGAAGGTCGGCATGCAGATGGCGCCTGATCGCAAGGGGCTCTCCCGCTCGTACATCGTGCAGTCGGTGGAGGATTCGCTGCGGCGCCTCCAGACCGACTACATTGACCTGTATCAGTCGCATGTGGATGATGAGGATACGGCCCTGACGGAGACCCTCGACACGTATCAGGAGCTGATCAAGCAGGGCAAGGTGCGTGCAATCGGCGCCTCCAACTACAGCGCCGGCCGCCTGACCGAGGCGCTGGCGGTCGCCCGTGATAACGGCCTGCCGCGCTATGAGAGCCTTCAGCCGCTGTACAACCTGTATGACCGCGAGGGCTTTGAGGAGGAGCTGGAAGCAATCTGCAGCGAGGAAGAGCTCGGGGTGATGAACTACTACTCGCTGGCCGCCGGCTTCCTGACCGGCAAGTACCGTTCTGAGGAGGACCTGGCGGGTCGGGCCCGGGGCGGCAGCGCCAAGAAGTACCTGAACGACCGTGGCCTCCGCATTCTCGCTGCGATGGACGAGGTGGTGGCGAAGCACGATGCCACGCATGCGCAGGTCGCTCTGGCCTGGCTGCTCGCCCGCCCGAGTGTCACATCCCCGATCGTCAGTGCGACCTCGGTCGAGCAGCTCAAGCAGATCGTGACCGCACCGGCGGTGAAGCTGGACTTGGCGGACGTGACCCTGCTTGACCAGGCCAGTAGCTGGCAGGGCGCGACCAAGTAGCCGGTATACTGTCAAGTCGCGACTAAGTGTGGTAGATGAATCGGGCGAGGCGATTGCAAGCGTTGACAGCGGCCGTGGGTGCCTGGGCGCATTTAAGTGAAAGGGGGGCAGAGCGCACTCCTCGAAGTAGTCGCGTGCAGCCCCGTGACGTCATGGCCGTCACGGGGCTTTTGTCCGGGGCGGGTTAGGGAGAGGAGCGGCTACCATGCAGATTCGCCCTGTTGGCAAACGCGCTTCGGTTCACCGAAATCACGAGCAGGGATTCTAACCAATTTATCGAACAGTTTATTGAAAGCAAGCCAAACGCCGAGGAGCTAACTCCTCGGCGCGGTTGTATCCTTGTGACAACTTTACCATACCACAAATTACCTAAAATTTCAAGACTATAACATAGTCGCTGATCGCGGTAAACTGTGGACGATTATGTGGATGCCGCGGGGCGGTCCCGCCCGGCACCCATGGGAGAGGTGGGGGTTCTTTATGGAGAGACGAGACGAATTTCAGCAGGCGGGCGAAGGCCCGGACCAGTTCGCCGCCCTCGGGGACACCACTCGCCACGAAGACGTGGCAGTGCCTGACGGTTCCGCGACTGACGACCCGGTTCGGCTCTACCTGCGCGAAATCGGCCGTGTCCCCCTGCTATCCGCGGCCGAAGAAGTGGCGGTCGCCATGCGCATCGAAGCGGGCGATGCCGAAGCAAAACAGCGGCTGATGGAAGCGAACCTCCGGCTGGTTGTCAGCATTGCCCGGCGCTATGCGGGTCGTGGCCTGCTCTTCCTCGACCTGATTCAGGAGGGGAACCTCGGCCTCATGAAGTCGGTCGAGAAATTCGACTACCGCCGGGGGTACAAGTTCTCCACCTATGCGACCTGGTGGATCAAGCAGTCGATCACCAGGGCGATCGCTGATCAGGCCAGGACCATCCGGATTCCCGTACACATGGTGGAAACGATCAACAAGCTGAGCCGGGTTACCCGCCAGCTGGTGACCGACCTGGGCCGGGAGCCGCAGCTTGACGAGATCGCCACGGCCATGGAACTCTCCCCCGATCGGGTGCTGGAAATCCAGAAGCTGTCGCAGGAGCCGGTCTCACTGGAGACGCCGATCGGTGAGGAGCATGACTCCAACCTCGGGGACTTCATCGAAGACACGCAGGCACCGGTGGTCGCGGAGGCCGCCGCGTTCAGTTTGCTCCAGGAGCAGCTGCAAGAGGTCTTCAAGAGCCTGACGCCGCGTGAGGAACGGGTGCTCCGGCTGCGCTTCGGCCTGGAAGATGGGCGGGCCAGGACGCTCGAAGAGGTCGGTTATGCGTTCGGGGTGACCCGTGAGCGCATCCGCCAGATTGAGGCGAAGGCGCTGCGCAAGCTGCGGCACCCGAGCCGCAGCCGGCTGCTCAAGGAGTTCATGGACTAGACAGACTCCACGTAAAAACCCCGCGGTCGCCGCGGGGTTTTTTGCGCGACATTTTCTACTGGCCTGTGCAGGTTTCGCTCTGAAGTCGGTGAATTAACGGATAAACTGCACGGAGTAATTATTTTGACGGAATGCCTGCATGTCGGGTTTTACGGACAGCCACTACGTGCTGCCCTTGACCAGCTGAGTCGCACCATTCTCAGAGGGGGCAGACCACATGGCACGATTCCGGCATCTGATACCTGTGGGGCTTGCGTTGGCGCTTACCCTGACCGCATGCGCAGGCGGCAAGAGCGGCCCGGGCGGCTCCGGCGGCCAGGCCGCAGACGGCAAGCCCGTGCAGGGCGGAACCCTCACGGTCGGCGTGGCCACCGAGCCGAACACGGTCGACGTTTACCAGATGACATGGTCCGGGGGCCTCGAGAACATGTTCCAGTCGCTCCTCTCCCGCGACTTTGACTACAAGTACGCGGACGGCCTCGCCGAGAAGTGGACGTCCAGCCCCGACGGCAAGACCTGGACCTTCACCCTGAAACAGAACGTGAAGTTCCACGACGGCACCCCGTTTGACGCCGAAGCGGTCAAGCGCCACTTCGAGACCATGCGCGACAAGGCGACGGCCGCCCAGCAGGCATCGGAATGGGAATGGTTTGAGTCGATGACGGTCGTCGACCCGCACACGATCCGCTTCAACCTGAAGCAACCGTTTCCGAATGCCGAGTTCCGGAACAGCAAAACGTACGGCGCCATCCAGAGCCCCACTGCCTACGCACAGCACGGGCCTAACGGCGACAAGACGTACGGCATCGATGTCGCCGTGGGTACGGGCCCCTTCAAGCTGGGGCAGTACGTGCCCGGCGACAAGCTCGTCATGAAGCGGAACCCGGACTATGCCTGGGCCCCGAAGTGGGCGGCGAACCAGGGCGCCCCGTACATCGATCAGCTGGTGTGGCGGCTAATCCCCGACTCCTCCACCCGCCTGACCGAGCTGGAGACCGGGAATATCCAGGTGCTGCTGGATCTGCCGGTCGAGCAGTACGACCGGGCCAAGGCGATCAGCGGGGTTGAGGTCGCCCAGCGGCCCGGTTTCGGCCTCGGCTACCTGGACTTCCGCAAGGACAAGGCGCCCTTTAACAACGTTAAGGTCCGGCAGGCCGTCAACCTGGCGATCGACCGGGAGGCGATCGTCAAGTCGATCTTCTTCGGGCATGCGAAGGCCGCTTACGGGCTGGTGCCGTCCGAGCTCTCCTCGTACTACGAGCAGAAGGATGCCCACTCCCTGAACGTCGCCAAGGCGAAGCAGCTCCTCCAGGAGGCCGCCTACGACCCGAACCAGACGATTCAGCTGATCACGCGCAACCGGACGGAACACGTGCGGATCGCGGAGGCTGTCCAGCCGATGCTCCAGGCGATCGGCATGAAGGTCGAGATCGTCCAGTACGACGCTGCCGCCCTGAAGGCGAAGCAGAAGGAGGGCGCCTGGCAGCTCGCCGTCAGCCAGTACAGCTGGGATGATCCGGACATTCTCGGCTGGTTCCTCTATGGCAAGAATGCGCCCTCGCTCAACTCCAGCGGTTGGGCCGACAAGCAGACTGACCAGCTCTTTGAAGCGGCCGAGTCCGCCCCCAGCCCCAAGGAGCGGGACGCCAAGTACAAGGAACTCCAGCAGTACCTGATCGCGCAGGCCGTCTGGGCGCCAATCTGGTTCCCGCTCTCCTTCGATGCGATCCGTACCGACCTGGTCAAGGGCTACAAGACCCACCCGAGCGGCCCCTACTTCCCCGATCTCTGGCTCGCCAACGGCAAATAGCATGCTCAAGTACGCACTCAAGCGGATCGCGCTGATGCTGCCGGTGCTGCTGGGGATCACGCTGGTGGCATTCCTGCTGCTGCACGCAGCCCCGGGGCAGCCGATCGACCTGCTGGCCGGCGACCGTACCCCGCCCGAGACGCGGGCGCTGCTGGTCAAAAAGTGGGGCCTTGACCGGCCCCTCCCGGTCCAGTACCTGCAGTTTCTGACCAACCTCGTCCACGGCGACCTGGGCCGGTCGATTCTCCAGAACCGCCCTGTCACCCTGCTGCTGAAGACTGCCCTGCCAATCACCCTGGAGGTGGGGCTATTCGGCATCGCGCTCTCCGCCGTGGCGGGCATCGCGATCGGGGTGGTATCGGCGGTGCGGCGGGACACACTCGTCGACCAGGCGGCGCTCGTGGGCGCACTGCTCGGCATTTCGATGCCGAACTTCTGGCTCGCCCTGATCCTGATGTACCTCTTCAGCGTGCGCTGGCAGTTGCTGCCCAGCTCCGGCTACGGCGGCATCCGCCACGTGATCCTGCCCGGTCTGGCCCTCGCGGCGGGCGGCGTCGCGCTGATCGCACGGCTCACCCGCTCCAGCGTGCTTGAGGTCCTCTCGCAGGACTACATCCGCACCGCCCGGGCGAAGGGCCTGCCCGAGCGTCTCGTCATCTACCGGCACGCGCTCAAGAACGCCCTGATGCCCGTGGTCACGGTGCTCGGCCTCCGCCTCGGCTATATGATCGCCGGCGCGGTTGTGCTCGAGGTCGTCTTCAGCCGGCCGGGCATGGGCCGCCTGATGGTGAACGCGATCCTCTCCCGCGACTACCCGGTGGTGCAGGGGACGCTCGTCGTCCTGGCGCTATCTGTGATGCTGGCCAACCTGGTGGCGGACCTGCTCTACACGGCGATCGACCCACGCATTCACTACCAGTAAGGGGGACGGCGCGTGGCTCAAAAATCGTCGGTTTGGCGGCGCGGCGCCCGGCTGCTCCTCCAGCGCAAGTCGGCCCTGGCGGGCGCCGTGATCATGCTGCTCTTTACGCTGATTGCGCTCCTCGCCCCCTGGATCAGCCCCCACGACCCGCTCAAGCAGGACCTCAACCTGGTGCTCCAGGCGCCATCGGCGACGCACCTCTTCGGCACGGACGATTTCGGGCGGGACATCCTCTCGCGGGTGATCTGGGGCAGTCGGATCTCGCTGACGGTCGGCCTGATCGCCGTCGGCATCGGGCTGATCGTCGGGACGACGCTCGGCGCCATCGCGGGCTACAAGGGTGGCTGGCTTGATTACCTGATCCTCGGGGTGGCCGACACGGTCTGGGCCTTTCCAGAGATCCTGCTGGCGATCGCCCTGGTCGCCATTTTGCAACCGGGGCTTGGCAGCGCCATGATCGCACTGGGCATCGTCACCTGGCCTCAGTACGCCCGGGTCGCCCGCGGCCAGTTCATGGCGCTCCGAAACCAGGATTTCGTCGTCGCGGCGAAGTCGCTCGGCGCTCGCGACCTGCGGCTCATCTGGACGCACATCCTGCCGAATGCGCTCTCGCCCCTGATCGTGCTCGCGACGATGGGAATGGCCGGGGCGATCCTCGTCGAGGCATCGCTCAGCTTCCTGGGGCTCGGCGCCCAGCCGCCACAGCCAAGCTGGGGCGCCATGCTCAGCGCCGGCCGGACCTTCATTTACCAGGCGCCTTGGCTCACCTTTATCCCCGGTGGTGCGATCATGCTGACCGTGCTCGGCTTCAACCTGCTGGGGGATGCGCTCCGTGACCTGCTCGACCCGCGGCATCGCACATGAGGGAGGACGCAGCGAATGCTTGACACGCTGATTCGGAACGCAACGATTGTGGACGGCACCGGCGGGGCGCCGTATCGGGCCTCCGTCGGCCTCCAGGACGGCCGCATTGCGGAGATCGGCGCGCTGGAGGGCGCGCAGGCCGCCGAGGCGGTCGCTGCCGACGGCCTCGTGCTGGCGCCCGGGTTCATCGACATTCACACGCACTCGGACATGACTCTGCTCGCGGTGCCGGACTGCCTGAGCATGGTGCAGCAGGGGACGACGACCATGGTCGGCGGCAACTGCGGCTTCTCGATGGTGCCCGGCGAGTTCCCGACCTTTGCGGAGTACTTCGGGGCGATCGAGCGGGAGGGCATCTCGGCGAACTTCTGCACCTATGTCGGGCACGGGACCATCCGCCGTGCGGTGATGGGGTTGGACAGCATGCCGCCAACCCCCGAGCAGATGGCGGGGATGCGCAAGTTTGTCGCCCGGTCGCTGGAGGAGGGGGTGGTCGGCCTCTCCAGCGGGCTGATTTATGTACCCTCGATGTATGGCGATGTGGCTGAGCTGAGCCAGGCAGCCCGGGTGCTCCAGGCCTATGACGGCGTCTACACGAGCCACATCCGCGGCGAGGGTGAGACCGTGTTCGCTGCGGTCGCCGAGGCGATCGAGGTGGGGCGCCGCACTGGGCTGCGGGTGCAGATCAGCCATCTGAAGATGGAGTCAAGCCTGATGTGGGGCCGGGCCGAGGAGCTGCTCGACCTGATCCGCCGGGCCCGGCAGGAGGGGCTGCGGATCAACGTCGACCAGTACCCGTACGCGGCGTACGC
>JAQBPS010000717.1 GCA_028287415.1 Bacillota bacterium
GCCCGTATCGCCGCCACCCCCCAGGATGGCCGAGAGCGAGGCGGTCTGTCCGGCCGTGATGGTGACCGGCACATTGCTCTTTTGCGTCGCCGTGTCCGACTTGATATCGAGCGAGTAGGTACCGGCCGGCACCGTCACCGTGGTGTTGCCGCCGCCGACGATCTGCACGGCGGTGTCGAGCGCGCCGGTCTTTGTGAACAGGGCGGCGTGGGTGCCGTCGCTGTAGCCCAGGCTCTGCTCGATCGTCAGGTAGCCGAAGGAGCCGGTGGTGACCTGGGTGAGCGCCTGGGTCACCTTGTTGCTGCTGCCCACCTTGATGCGGGCGCTCAGCCCCCGGTTCGCCGTGGCGGGCTGGAGGTCCCAGAACTCCCACCGCTGGAGCTTGCCGGTGGTATCTGGGGTCAGCGATTGGGGCGTCAGGGCTGTGTAGGAGACGTCATACAGCCCGCTTGTGCGGTTGTAGCGCTTCGAGATCTGCGTGCCGCCGGCGGTCACGTAGAGGTAGTCCTGCGTGCTGTAGGCGGTGTTCGGAGTCAGCCCCTGGGCGTCCATGAAGATCGCCAGCTTGTTGCCGGGGTAGGCGTTGGGCGGGAGGGGATTCCAGGTCCAGGATTCGGTGCCGGTCGGGGGCGGGGTGGGGCCCGGCGTGTTATTGCCGTTGTAAGCGCCAGCCTTGAAGCTGCTGGCGTCGTACCAGCGGTACCCTGCGGGCGGCGTCGACCAGGGCTCGCTCAGTGGCTCACCGATCGTAAACGGGTCGTAGGGTTCAGGGGTGGCAGGCTGCCGGAGGGCGCTGTCGATGCCGGAGGTCGCGTCGACTGTGGCCAGCCAGTTGATCAGGTTGATGCCGAGGACGGCGTGGTCGCTGTCCGTCCAGCCGGCGTGTGTGGACTTGGTGTTGCCGTTGTCTTCACGCTTGTACCTGGGCGTGCTGTCCTCCCAGAGGGAGCTGTCGCCCGCCGCGGCCACCTTGCCACCGCCCGGTTTGGCGATCACCACGTAGGCACCCTCGTTGATGCCGCCAAAGGTAGCGCTGCCGCCCGCCGGCGTGCCCACGCTGTCGGTGTACAGGGCGACCGGGTCATCGGCCTGCGCGCTGGCCCAGCGCTTGATCGAGCCCTTGTTGGGATAGATCACGCCCATCGCACGGGTGGGATCGACAATGCTGATGGTCGAGCCCGCGTACGTAGCGATCTGGCTCACGCCCTGCGTCACGCCGTAGGTCTGTGCGGGGGCGAGAATGCCAGGGTCTTCCGGGTCGGTCGGGTCGCCGGCGGCAAACTTGCCGGTGGTCGCGTTGGACAGGTCCATGGCGTTGAACCGGAAGCGGAAGCCGAAGGCGCCCGCCAGCCAGTCATCGCCGGTGTTGAAGGTATAGGTGGTGGTGCTGGACGCACCGTTATAGTTGTAAGCGGGTGATGTATAGGTCTGGTTGTAGTGGCCGCGCCGGAAGCCGTTGAAGACTTCGGTCGCATCCCAGGTGTTGAGGTTCCGGTCCGCCTGGTAGTGGTCGCCTACGAGCAGGAGGCCGCCGCCGCCGCTCACATACTGCTGGAGCGCCTGCTCCTCAACTGTGGTCAGGGGGATGTTCGCCTCGCCAAAGACGACGGCGTTGTAGGCGCTGAGCCCGGTCTGAGTGAGCGGGTATGCGCGGATCTCTTCAACCGTGTAGCCCTGCCCGGCGATGGCGCAGGCCATGTCGGAGAAGCCGCCGTCCAGGACCCAGTCGGCATTGCCGGCCGTCTCGGCGTGGGTGTTGTCAAAGCCGATCTTCTTGCCGGTGCCGGGGCCGGAGGCGGTGGGGGCCACGTAGGGGCGCCCGTCAGCGGTCGTGGCGACCGTGCAGCTTGCGGCATGGGCGGGCGTGGCCGGGCCCAGCAAGGAGCCGGTAAGCAGCAGGACGGACGCCAGGGTCGTGGACAGCGCGCGCAGGAAACGTTTCACCCCATGGACCCCCTTTGACAATCGTACACCACAGGTTAACATATTCCCACGCAAGTTTGTATTTAGGAAATATGAATGTCTGTAAAATTTCGGGTTATCAAAGCGGTCATGGCTGGGCGGGATAGACCGTCCGGAAGAGGAGCAGCCGGCCGTCGGGGAGGAAGCCGGCCGGGACGGACCAGTCAGGTACGGCCAGAGCAGTTCTGGTGCCGTCCAGGCCAAGGACCTGAACCTGTGCGTAGTCGTGGATGACGACTGCCTTGCTGTCCGGGCGCCAGGTGACGCTATTCAGTAGACTGCTCTCCAGAAGCACCTTGCCTGTCCGGTCGTAGATGCGGCCGACCAGAGCGACATACCGGCTGTCGGGCGACCATGTGATCGGTATCCAGCCCGACGATTCCCGCAACTGCGTCCACCGCTCGCGCACCGTAAAACAACAAGCGGGCCGGGGTGCACACCCCAGCCCGCCTGTTCCCATGTTATTTATGAGACTGGAGCACCGCAACCACCGTCGGGTCGATCAAGGTCGTGGTGTCGCCCAACTCCCGGCCCTCAGCAATGTCCCGCAGCAACCGCCGCAGGATCTTGCCCGCCCGGTTCTTGGGCAGCTCCGGCGCAAACCGGACCTCCTCCGGCCGGGCCAGACCGCCGATCTCCCGGGTCACGTGCGCCTTCAGTTCCTTCTCAAGGGCCGCCGAAGGCTCATTCCCCTCCCGCAGCACCACGAAAGCCGTGATCGCCTGACCCTTCACCTCGTGCTCCCGGCCGATCACCGCCGCCTCTGCGACCGCAGGGTGCCCGACCAGCGCCGACTCGACCTCCGTCGTGCCGATCCGGTGGCCGCTCACGTTGACCACATCATCGACCCGGCCGAGGAACCAGAGGTAGCCGTCCTCATCCAGCCGGGCCCCGTCCCCGGCGAAGTAAGTCTCAGGCCCGAACTTGCTGAAGTAGGTCGAGGCGTATCGCTGATCATCGCCCCACACCGTCCGCAGCATCCCCGGCCAGGGCGACTTGACGACCAGGTAGCCGCCGCCCCTGGTAACCGGGTTGCCATCTTCATCCACAACAGCGACGTCGATGCCCGGCAGGGGCCGTGTGGCCGAGCCTGGCTTGGTCGGCGTGACGCCGGGCAGCGGGGCGACCATCATGCCGCCCGTCTCGGTCTGCCACCAGGTGTCCACGATTGGGCACCGCCCCCCGCCGATGTGCGTCTGGTACCAGATCCACGCCTCCGGGTTGATCGGCTCGCCCACCGACCCCAGCAGCCGCAGCGAGGTCAGGTCGAACTCCGCCGGCTCCACCGCGCCCCACTTCATAAACGTACGGATCGCCGTCGGCGCCGTGTAGAGCACGTTGATGCGATACTTCGCAATCAGCTCCCACCACCGGCCGCGGTGCGGCGTCTCCGGCGCACCCTCGTACAGGAAGATCGTCGTGCCGTTGGCGAGCGGGCCGTAGACGACGTAGCTGTGCGCCGTCGTCCAGGCGATGTCCGCCGTGCACCAGAAGACGTCGCTCTCCTTCGTGTCGAAGACGGCCCGGTGGGTCGAGGCGACATGCGTCAGATAACCGCCGATCGTGTGGAGGGCGCCCTTCGGCTTGCCCGTCGATCCTGAGGTATACAGGACATAGAGCGGATCCTCCGCATCCAGCTCCGCACACGGTACATCGCCCGTAGCCGACAAAGCTTCCTCGTGGTACCAGCGGTCCCGGCCGTCCACCCAGCCCTCGGCAACGTCATTGCCGGCCCGCTGCACGACGAGGACCGTTTCGATGCTCGGGCATGACTCAACTGCGACATTCGCATTCTGCTTCGTCGACAGCAGCTGACCCCGCCGCCAGTAGCCATCAGCGGTGATCAGCACCTTGGCGCCGCTATCGTTGATGCGGAAAGCCAGCGCCTCCGGCGAGAAGCCGGCGAAGACGACCGAGTGCGCAGCGCCGATGCGGGCACAGGCGAGCATCGCCACGACCGTCTGGGGGATGATCGGCATGTAGATGGCGACCCGGTCGCCCTGGTTAACCCCAAGCTGCTTGAGTACGGCGGCGAACCGGGTCACCTCCCGCAGCAGGTCGGCGTAGGTCAGGGTGGCCGAGTCGCCCGGCTCCCCTTCCCAGATAATCGCGGGCTTGTCAGCCCGGCCGCCGGCGGCGTGCCGGTCGACGCAGTTGTAGCAGGCGTTCAGCTTGCCCCCGACAAACCACTGCGCAAAGGGCGGGTTCCACTCCAGCACCCGGTCCCATTTGCGGAACCAGTCGAGCTGCTCCGCCTGCCGCCCCCAGTATGCCAGCCGGTCCTTGGCGGCCTCATCATACAAGTCCGCGCCAACATTCGCCTGCGCTCGAAAAGCGGCGGGCGGGTCAAAGACCCGCCCCTCCTTGAGCAGCGATTCCATTACGCCTCGCCTCCGGCCTCCGCAGCGTTCCAGCTGCTGGTGATCGGCGGCGGGGTGGTCAGTGTCTGCATGACGACGCAGTACTTGTCGGCCTTCTCGCGCAGCGAGGTAAGCTGCTCCTCGGTCAGGTCGCCCGCGATTTTCACGAACTCGCGAATGGCGCTGAAGCCGACCGGCGCCTCCTTATCGATGCCGAGCGTGCCCCGCAGGTCCAGGTCGCCCTCAACCGTCACGTTCACATTCGTGACGGGCAGGCCCATCGCCGTCGCTACCATCTGGATGGTGATCTGCTTGCAGGCCGCCAGCGCTCCCAGCAGCAGGTCCCCCGAGCAGGCGCCGGTACCCGCACCGCCGACGCCGCTGTGCGCCTGCGCCTCGTAGATCGCCCGGCCCAGGTCGACGCTGCAGCTGATTGG
>JAQBPS010000730.1 GCA_028287415.1 Bacillota bacterium
AATCCGTGAAATCCGTGGCCATATAATGTCCCACTCTTAATCCTTCTTATAGTCAGGCGGACGGCGCTTGCCCCGCCGGCTGGCCAGCTGGGCGGCTACATGTTCAGGGCTCAGTCCCAGGTCGACCAACGCGACCAGGGTATGGAACCACACATCCGCCACCTCGAACGCCAGGTTCTCACGGTCACGGTTTTTCACGGCGAGCACGACCTCAGTCGCCTCCTCGCCGATCTTCTTGCAGTAAGCATCCGAGCCCTTCGTGAAGAGCTTGGACGTATAGGACTCCGGGTCGGGGTTGGCCCGCCGGTCCACCAGGACCGCCGCCACCTCCCGCAGGATCGTCCCGATGTCGTAAGCGGCCTCGTTACCCGGCTGGATCGGCCAGAAGGCCGTATCGACCAGCGCCTTGGGCGAGCCGTCCACCCGCCGGGTAAAGCAGGAATAAGTGCCCTCATGGCAGGCGACCCCCGTCTGCTCCACGAGCAGCAGCAGCGAGTCCCCGTCGCAGTCCGTGCGGATCTCCCGCACCTGCTGCACGTGGCCCGAGGTCTCCCCCTTGTTCCACAGGCTCTGCCGGCTGCGCGACCAGTACCAGGCCGTGCCCGTCTCGATCGTCTTGCGCAGCGACTCCTCGTTCATGTAGGCCTGCATCAGGACCTGTCCCGTGCGGACATCCTGTGCGACGGCGGGAAGCAGCCCTTCGGCTCCCCACTTCAAGTGAAGCGGCTCGATCATGTGCGAACGGGCACCCCTTTCTGGGCAAGAAAAGCCTTGGCCTCACTCACCGTGTGCTGGCCGCTGTGGAAGATCGAGGCGACCAGCGCCGCATCCGCCCGGCCTGTCGTAAGCACTTCGGCGATGTGGCCGAGAGTGCCTGCCCCGCCTGACGCAATCACCGGAATATCGATCACTTCCGCTAGTCTTTGATGGAGATCCAGGTCGTAGCCGCCCCGTGTGCCATCAGCATCCATGGAGGTGACGAGCAGCTCGCCGGCGCCCCGCCGCCAGACCTCCTCCGCCCACTTGACCGCATCGATGCCCGTGGCCGTCCGGCCGCCCTGGAGGTAAACCTCCCAACCACCGTCGCTGCCCCGCTTGCAGTCGATCGCAATGACGATGGTCGAGGAGCCAAAGATCTCAGCGCTGCGGTTGATCAGGTCCGGGTCCTTCACGGCGCCCGTGTTAATCGAGACCTTGTCGGCGCCCGCCCGCAAATACGACCGAACGTGCTCGACCTCGGACACTCCCCCGCCGATCGTCAGCGGGATAAAGACCTGCTCGGCTGCCCGGCTGAGGATGTCGAGTGTTGCCGAACGCTGCTCCCACGAGGCGTTGATATCAAGGAAGACGATCTCGTCGCCGCCCTGCTCGTCATACATGCGGGCCAGCTCCACCGGGTCGCCGGCGTCCCAGGTGCCGTGGTGGAAGTTGACGTTCTTGACCACCCGCCCGTTCTTGATATCCAGGCAGGGGATGATCCGCTTCGCTAACGGCATAGGCTGAGCGCCTCCTTCAGGTCGATGGCGCCGGTGTAGAGCGCCTTGCCGAGGATCGCCCCGGTCACCCCTTCGAGCGAGCGGAGCCGCGCTATGTCGTCGATCGACGACACCCCGCCGCTCGCGATGATGGAGAGCCCGGTCTGGCCCATCACGGCCATCTCGGCGAAGTTCGGGCCGGCCATCATGCCGTCCTTGCTGATATCGGTGTAGATGACTGTGCGGACGCCCGCCGTCCCCACCGTGCGGGCGAGGTCGGCAGCGCTCACATCGCTGACGTTGACCCAGCCCTCGGTCGCCACCATACCGCCCCTGGCGTCAATGCCCACCACGATGCGGTCAGCGCCGAACCGGGCGACGGCCTGAGCGACCATGTCGCCGCCCAGCGCCTTGGTGCCGATGATGACACGGCTGACACCCGCCCCAAGCGCCCGGTCTATGGCCTCCAGGCTGCGCAGGCCGCCGCCGAGCTGCACCGGCACGCCGACATCCCCAGCGACCGTGGTAATCGCCCGGACCGCCGCCAGGTTCTGGCTGGCGCCGGCAAACGCGCCGTCGAGGTCGACCACGTGCAGCCAGCGGGCGCCCTGTGCGAGCCAGCCCCGGGCGGCGTCGGCAGGGTCGGGGTTATAGACGGTCGCATCCGCCATGCGGCCCTGGCGAAGGCGCACCGCCTGCCCCTCTTTCAGATCGATGGCCGGATAGAGCTCGAACCTCATACATGATTCGCCCCTCTCGATCAGTCCACGGCCGCCCCGCCGGCTAAACTCGCTGATGGCAAGGCGACGAATCGACCGCTCTCCCAAAGTTAGCGAGCATGTGCAGCCCCACCTTCGAAGACTTCTCCGGGTGGAACTGAATGCCCAGGATATTGTTGCGGGCCGCCACGCTGCAATAGACCCGCCCGTAGTCGGTCGTGGCGGCGACATCGGCCGGGTCGACAGCATCTGCGGCATAGCTGTGGTCGAAATAAGCATAGAACGTTTTGTCCAGGCCCTCGAATATCGGGTGGGCCGTCTGCACCGGCTCGACTACGTTCCAGCCGATCTGCGGCAGCTTGACAGCGTCCGGCAGCCTGGTCGCCTTGCCCTTGAGCAGGCCGAGGCCCGGCCCGGCGCCGAACTCCTCCCCCTCCGCATACAGCAGCTGCATGCCCAGGCAGATCCCGAGCAGGGGCTTGCCGGAGGCGGCAAACGCCCTGACCGCATCGATCAGGCCCCGCTCGCCGAGCTTGCGCATGCCGTTGCCGAAGGCGCCCATGCCCGGCATGATGATCCCGTCCGCAGCGCCCACTACCGCCGGGTCCGGGCTGATCTCCGCCTCGTAGCCGACGGCCTTGAGGGCGTTGCGCACGCTCGCCAGGTTGCCCATGTCGTAATCGACAATCACGATCCTGCTCATGCGTTCAGCGTCCCCTTTGTGCTGGGCACCCCGGTCACCCGGGGGTCCAGGGTGGTGGCGTCGTACAGGGCGCGGGCGAACGCCTTGAAAAGGCCCTCGATCATATGGTGCGTATTCTTGCCGTAGTGAACCTTCATGTGCAGGGTGATCCCTGCGTTGAACGCAAGCGCCCGGAAGAACTCCTCAACCAGCTCGCTGTCGAACTCGCCGACCTTCGCCCGGGGGAATTCGGCATCGAAGACCAGAAAGGGCCGGCCGCTTACATCGACAGCGGCAAAGGCGAGCGTCTCATCAAAGGGGACGAAGGCGCTGCCGTAGCGGCGGATGCCCTTTGCAGCGCCGAGGGCTTGGCGGAGCGCCTGCCCAAGCGCAATGCCGGTATCCTCCACCGTGTGATGGTCATCGATCGCGATATCGCCGTCCGTTTTGATGGCGAGGTCGTTCAGCCCGTGCCGGGCAAGCTGCTCCAGAATGTGGTCGAAGAAGGGCACCTGCGTGGTGATCTCCGCCCGACCGGTGCCATCCAGATTCCAATCAACGGCGATGTCGGTCTCCTTCGTTTTGCGTGTGACGCGGCCGATGCGTGCCATGGCTCAGCGCCCCCCCTTCATGGCATCCAGGCGAATCTGCATGGAGCCGGCATGGGCCTGAAGCTGCTCGGTCAGGGCGAGCTTGACCGCCTTGGGCGCCTGGGCGAGGAACGCGGCCTCGCTGTAGCAGACGATCGCGGACCGCTTGATGAACGTCTCAACGCTGACCGGGTAGGTGTAGCGGGCGGTGCCCTCGGTCGGGATCACGTTCGACGGCCCGGCGATATAGTCGCCGATCGGCTCGGGGGTGTACTTGCCCATGAAGATCGAGCCGGCGTGCTTGATCAGCGGCAGCAGGCTCCAGGGCTCGGCCACCTCAAGCTCCAGGTGCTCGGGGGCGATGGCGTTCACCAGGCGGGCGGCCTCGGCGAGGTCCGACGCGACCAGGGCGGCGCCCAGATCGGCCACGCTCTTGCGGATCATTTCGCTCCGGGGCAGGAGGGCGGTCTGGCGCTCCATCTCGGCGCCGATCGCCCGCGCCCGCTCCTCGCCGGCGGTCGTGACCAGCATCACCATGCCATTCGGATGCTCAGCCTGGGAGAGCAGATCGGCCGCGAGCCAGGAAACGTCGGCGGTACCGTCGTCAACGGCGAGCACCTCGCTCGGACCGGCGAGCATGTCCACGCCGACCGGGCCGAAGACCAGCTTCTTGGCCATGGTCACGTAGTAGTTGCCGGGCCCGGCGATCTTGTCGACCCGGGGGATGGTGTCGGTGCCGTACGCCATGGCGCCGATCGCCTGAGCGCCCCCCAGCTTGAAGACCTGGCGGACGCCGCAGGCCCGGGCTGCCACCAGCATGTGCGGGTCGATCTGGCCTTCGGCGTTGGGCGGCGTGCAAAGGATGATGTCGCGCACGCCGGCCACCTGTGCGGGGATCACGACCATGAGCAGGCAGGAGAAGAGCGGCGCCTCGCCGCCGGGGACGTAGACGCCCACCTTGTCGATTGCTGTCACTTGCTGGCCGAGAATCGAGCCATCCGGGCGGGTCTGAAACCAGGAGTTCGGCATCTGCGCCTTGTGAAAATCGGTGATATTGGCGATGGCCAGCTGGAGGGCCTCGCGGAACTCCCCATCAACCGCCCGCTCCGCAGCGGCGAACTCCATCTCAGATACCGCCAG
>JAQBPS010000179.1 GCA_028287415.1 Bacillota bacterium
CGGAATGGGCGGAGATTGCCCGGGAGAGCGGCCACAATCCGGAGCGGGTCGCGGGTCCGGACAACCTTGCCTACGTCATCTTTACCTCGGGCTCGTCGGGTCGACCCAAGGGTGTGATGATCGAGCACCGCAGCCTGGTCAACTTACTGCTGTCCATGCTGCAGCGTCCGGGCCTCACGGACCAGGATGTCTTTGTGGCGCTCGCCCCCATCGCCTTTGACATGTCCGTGCCCGATATGTTCCTGCCCCTCATCGCCGGCGCACGGATGGTAATCGCACCCCGCGAGGCCGCCGGCGACGGCCGGCTGCTCGGTGAACTTCTGGAGCGTTCCGGCGCCACGGTGCTGCCGGCGACACCCGCCACATGGCGCCTGTTGCTGGAGAGCGGCTGGCAGGGCGACGACCGGCTGGTGATGCTGTGCGGCGGAGAGGCGCTGCCGCGGGAGCTGGCAGACCGGCTGCTTGCGGCAGGCAGCCGCCTCTGGAATCTCTATGGGCCTACGGAGGCAACCGTCTGGGCTACGCTCCACGACATGGCGCCGGGCGCGGGGCCGGTCACAGTGGGTCGGCCAATGCCAAATATGCAGGTCTACATCCTCGATGGGTTGCTACAGCCGGTGCCGGCCGGTGTTGCCGGGGAAGTCCACATTGGCGGGGCCGGCCTGGCCCGCGGGTATCTGAACCGGCCTGAACTGACCGCCGAGAAATTCATTGCCGATCCCTTCCGGGTCGGAGGCCGGCTCTATAAGACTGGCGACCTGGCGAGGTTCCTGCCCGATGGCACGATTGAACATCTTGGCCGGATTGACGACCAGGTGAAGGTGCGCGGCTTCCGCATCGAACTCGGCGAAATTGAAGTGCTTCTGAGCAAGCATCCCGCCGTGACGGAAGCGGTCGTGACCACCCGGGCCGACACCCGCGGTGACCAGATGCTGGTGGCGTACTTTGTAAGTGGTGCCGATCAGCCACCGACGGTTGGAGAATTGCGCAGCTTCCTCCGGGAACAACTGCCTGAGTACATGATCCCGGGGATCTTCGTGGCGCTTGAGCGGATCCCGCTGTCCGCCAACGGCAAAGTGGACCGCCGCGCATTGCCTGCGCCAGAACAGAGCCGGCCCGAGCTGGAGAGCGCTTATGTAACGCCGCGGACACCGGCGGAGGAGCTGTTGGCCGGCATTTGGGCGGAACTGCTTGACGTCGCGCATGCGGGCCTATATGACAACTTCTTCGAGCTTGGTGGACACTCACTGCTGGCCACGCAGGCGATCTCGCGGGTGCGTGACGCGTTTGCGGTCGATCTGCCCCTGCGAAGCATCTTCCAGAACCCCACAGTCGCCGGCATGGCCGAGGCGATTGAAGCGGCTGTCGCCGGCGGTGAGCGCATGGCCGTGGCGCCGATCCTGCCAATTTCACGCGATGGCGACCTGCCCCTCTCATTTGCGCAGCAGCGCTTGTGGTTCGTGGATCAATTCGAACCCGCCACTGCGTTGTACAACATCCCGGCCGTGATCAGGCTCAGCGGTCCGCTTGACGTGGCCGCCCTGGAGCAGAGTCTGAACGAGATCATCCGGCGGCACGAAACGCTGCGGGCGACCTTCAGCAACGTGGACGGTCAGTCCGTGCAGCGTATCGCCGCATACCAGCCCGTTCCGCTCCGGCTCGTGAGCCTCACAGCGTTCCCCAATGATCAGCGGGAAGCGGCGATCCGGCGTGTGGTAGATGAAGAAGCAGGCCGGCCCTTTGATCTGGCCCGGGGCCCCCTGCTGCGAGCCACCTTGCTCACAGGCAGCGGCACAGAGCATGTGTTAGTGATGATCATGCACCACATTATTTCAGACGGCTGGTCCGCCGGCGTCCTGGTGCGCGAGGCCGCCGCCCTGTATGCGGCGTTTGCGGCCGGACAGCCCTCGCCCCTGCCGGAACTGCCCGTTCAATACGTGGACTTTGCTGCCTGGCAGCGCAACTGGTTTGCCGGGGACGTGCATGCACAGCAACTGCAGTATTGGCGCAGGCAACTGGATGGGGTGGCAGTGCTCCACTTGCCGACTGACCATCCCCGACCGGCGGTCCCCACCCGACAGGGCGCGACCGCATCGTTCACGCTGACAGGCCAACTGACAGAGCGCCTCAAGGCACTCAGCCGTCAGGAGGGTGTCACGCTGTTCATGACTTTACTGGCCGCCTATCAGGTGCTGCTGCACCGCTACTCAGGGCAAGCGGACATCGCGGTGGGCTCGCCGATTGCAAACCGGAACCATGTGGCGACAGAAAAACTGATCGGGTGTTTTGTGAACACACTCGTCCTGCGCACGGACCTGTCCGGCGACGTGCGCTTCCGGGAGTTGCTCGGGCGGGTACGTGAGGTGACGATGGGTGCGTACGCCCACCAGGACATGCCTTTTGAGCAGCTGGTCGAGGCCCTGCACCCGGAGCGGAACCTCAGCTATACACCGCTATTCCAGGTCTCTTTTGCCTTCGATAATACGCCGGCAGCGGCACTGGCGTTGGCCGGCCTGACGATCACGCCGACCGCAGTCGATACCGCAACGGCCAAATTCGATCTTGCGCTCTCCCTCACGGAGCGGGATGGCGTCCTGGCCGGCGCGCTGGAGTACAGTACCGAACTGTTCGACGAGGGCACTGCCGCCCGGATCCTCGGGCACTACCAGACGCTCCTGGAGGGCATTGTGGCCGAGCCCGAACGGCTTGTGGGGGAGTTACCGCTGCTCACGGAGCCGGAAGAGCATCAGTTGCTGGTGGCCTGGAATGAGACTGCCGACAGCTACCCCCGCGACCGCTGCATCGCTGAGCTGGTAGCAGAGCAGGCACGCCGAACCCCAGCAGCGGTGGCTGTCGTGTCTGGCGAGATGCGGCTGACCTACGGCGAACTGGACCGGCAGGCCAACCAGCTGGCCCATTACCTGCGCCGGCTTGGCGTCGGGCCGGATGTGCTGGTGGGCATCTGCGGGGAGCGCTCCCCGGAGCTGGTCGTCGGGCTGCTGGCGATCGTCAAGGCGGGCGGCGCCTATCTGCCGCTGGATCCCGCTTACCCTGAGGAGCGGCTCGCTTTCATGCTGGCCGACGCGGGCGTGTCGGTGCTGGTCACCCAGGAGCGGCTGCTGGACCGCTTCCCGATCAGCGGCATCCAGGCGGTTTGTCTGGACCGCGACCGGGAGCTTGTGGCCCGGGAGCGCGCAGACACCCCCGTCAGCGGCGTCAACGACACGAACCTCGCCTATGTGATTTACACTTCTGGTTCAACCGGCCAGCCGAAGGGCGTAGAGATTGAGCACGGCGGCCTGCTGAACCTGCTTGGCTGGCACCAACGGGCCTATCAGGTAACGGCAGCGGACCGCGCAACGCACCTGGCGGGCTTTGCATTCGACGCCTCCGTCTGGGAGATCTGGCCCTATCTGACGGCGGGCGCCAGCCTGTATCTGCCCGACGAAGAGATCCGGCTGACCCCGGAGCGGCTGCGAGACTGGCTAGTGGCCGAGCGCATCACCCTCAGTTTCGTGCCCACGCCCATGGCAGAGCAATTGCTGCTGCTTCAGTGGCCGGAGCAAACCCCGTTACGAGTGATGTTGACAGGTGGCGACAAGCTGCACCAGTACCCTGACGCATCCCTGCCCTTTCTCCTGGTAAACCACTACGGCCCGACGGAGAACACCGTGGTGGCAACGGCCGGCCCGGTGCCCACCGCAACCGGGATTGCGGCGACCACCCCGTCGATCGGGCGGCCGATTACGAATGCGCGGGTGTACCTGTTGGATCAGCATCGCCAGCCTGTGCCGGTAGGCGTGCCAGGTGAGCTGCACATCGGCGGGGATGGGCTGGCCCGTGGGTACCGCAACCGACCGGACTTGACCGCGGAGCGCTTTGTGCCGAACCCGTTTAGCGTGGAGCCCGGGGCGCGTCTGTACAAAACCGGGGACCTGGCCCGCTACCTGCCGGATGGGAATATCGAGTTCCTCGGGCGGATTGATGCCCAGGTAAAGATCCGTGGGTTCCGGGTTGAACTGGGGGAGATCGAGGCTGTGCTGGCGGAACACCCGGAAGTGCAGCAGGCCGTAGTCATAACCCGGGAATATCAGCCGGGCGACGTGCGCCTTGCTGCGTACGTGGTGCCCGCCTCGATCACCATCCCTACGATGGCAGACCTGCGCAGCCACCTGAGGGCAAAGCTGCCCGACTACATGGTGCCGGGCACAGTCACGGTCGTGGCAGAGATCCCACTGACGCCCAATGGTAAGGTCGATCGCAAGGGCCTCCCCGAGCCCGATGAGGAGCGCACGGGCGAAACAGCCCACGTCGGCCCGCGCGACGCACTGGAACTTCAGCTCGCAACCATCTGGGAAGAGGTGCTCGGGGTACGGGCGGTCAGCGTCACCGCCAACTTCTTCGACCTGGGCGGCCACTCCCTGATCGCGCTGCGGCTGCTGAGCCAGATTCACGCCGTCACCGGGGTCCAGGTTCCCGTGCCCGCCTTCTTCCAGGCACCGACCGTCGAGCAAATGGCAGCCCTTCTGCGCAGGGAGTCCGGGGCGCCAACTGCCTGGTCACCGCTCGTGCCCCTGCACGCCGCAGGATCGCAGCGGCCGCTCTTCTGCGTCCACCCCGGCGGCGGGGCCGCTCTGCCCTATGCGACGCTCGCCCGCTACCTGGGCGAGGATCAGCCGCTGTACGGCTTCCAGGCGCGTGGACTGGACGGCCGTGAGGCGCCCGCAGAGCGCGTGGCGGACATGGCGGCGTCCTACGTTGCCGCCATGCGCACCGTTCAGCCTGCCGGGCCTTACCTGCTGGCCGGGTGGTCAGTCGGGGGCGTAATTGCCTTCGAGATGGCCCAGCAATTGCGGAGTAACAATCAGGAAGTGGCGCTGTTGGCGCTGCTGGACGCCAAACTGCTCGATGAGACCGCGGGTGACGAAGCATCGTTGGTGGCGGATTTCGTCCGTGACTTCAGTGCAGGCCTCCTGCCGGCGATCGGCCCGTCCCAGGTCGACCGCTCGCAAATGTCGGACGACGAGCAACTGGCTGTGGTCCTTGACATCGCCGTGGCGCAGGGATTGGTGCCGCCTGACTTCGACAGGGAGCAACTTCGCTACTTGCTCGCGGTTTTCCAGGCGAATCATCGGGCGGTCAGGCGCTACACGCCGAAGCCTTATCCCGGAAAGGCGGTATTGTTTGTGCCGGAGGAGGAGGGTGCGCACAAGGCCGCCGGTGCCCCGCGGTGGCAGGAACTGATCGGTGGGGGTCTGGACGTGCGGATGACACCGGGCAGTCATCAGACGATGGTGGATCTGCCGCATGTCCAGGTCCTGGCGCAGATGTTAAAGGAGAGCATCGAGGGCGTCGGGGCTGCGGTCGACGCCCGCAGGATGGGGCGTGCCGGCGCATGAGTGAGCAGCATTCCTGGTTTGTTCCCCATCGGCAGTCGCCACGCGCCCGCCTTCGCCTGTACTGCTTTCCGTACGCGGGCGGTGGGGCTTCCCTGTTCCGGACGTGGGGTCAGTTCCTGCCGGAAACCATCGCGGTGGTGGGCGTGCAGCTACCCGGCAGGGAGTCTAGACTCCAGGAGCCGGCCTTTCACCGCCTTGAGCCGATGGTGGCCGCGCTGACAGCGGCTCTCCGCTGGCACGCCGACTTGCCGTTCGCCTTTTTCGGGCACAGCATGGGGGCGCTCATCGGCTTCGAGGTGGCTCGCAGCCTGCGCCGGCAGCAGCTGCCCGGACCCGTGCACCTGATCGCCTCGGGAGCGGCGGCCCCGCAGATCCCGCGGAGGGAGCCGCCGATCCACGGTCTGTCAGACGGAGCGTTCCTTGCGGAGCTGCACAGGCTCGGCGGGACGCCACAA
>JAQBPS010000746.1 GCA_028287415.1 Bacillota bacterium
ACCTGCCCCGAGGAGGGGTCTCTGCCACGATCGCCCTAGGCCATATCTTTTAGGTGTGAAAAGCATAGTTGTCGTTGATCACAGAAAAGGCTAAACGATAAGCGGCCTCGTAACTTTTTTATCACTACATACGTTAATACTGGTAGAATATCTGTATATGTTATGAAAGAGAAGGCGATGATGTGGGAATCCGGCGGGTCTGGATCGGTGCGCTGATCAGTGTGGCAGGGGTGGCCGCCCTGGCGCTGGCTGGGGCGCCCGCCCGGGTTGGAGCAGCGGTACACTGGGTCTACAGCGATCTTCCCGCAGTCAGCCATCCCGGATGGCAGTCGCCGCAGCCGGTCGCAATCCGGCCTGGCGGGTCGCAGGCGCCGGGGCAGCCCGGGGCCGGGCCGTCGCCTCAGCCCGCGCCGAAGCAGCAGTCCGACCCGGCGCCGGCTCCGGCGCCCATCCCGAAGTCCGACCCGACGCCCGCCCCCGAGCCTGCGCCCGCTCCCGACTCCCTCCCCACCCCGACACCCGACAGCACAGGCGACGGCGGCCAGACACCGGCCCCCAAGCCCACGCCGGCCCCCACCCCGGCTCCGACCCCCGCCCACGCCTCCGGGCCCTCCTCGGCCAGCCCCGCCGGGCAGCCCCTGCGCCGCGTCGCCGCCGCCGAGCCCCACGTCGTCCTCACCTTCGATGACGGCCCGACCATCTACAACCCGCAGCTGACCGCCATTCTCAAGGCAGAGCAGATACCTGCCGCCTTCTTCTGGATCGGCGGCAACGTCAAGCCCGGCCAGGCAGCCGAGTTGACCAGCCAGGGCTTCCAGCTAGGCTCGCACACCATGACCCACGCCCGCATGACCACGCTCAGCCCCGACGGCCAGCGCACCGAACTCACACGCTCCCTGAAGGCGATTCAGCCCGTCACGACGACGTTCTTCCGCCCCCCCCTTCGGCGCCTACAACGCCGAGGTGATCCAGAGCGCCAAAGCGCTCGGGCTGACCGTCGTCATGTGGGACGTCGACTCCCGGGACTGGGACCTCGCCGCACACCCCGAGCAGATCGTGCCCAACGTCATGAGCCATGTGCGGTCGGGGTCGATCATCCTCCTGCACGAACGGTCCCAGACCGTAAAGGTGCTGCCGCAGCTGATCAAGGCACTGCGGGCCGCAGGCTACAGCTTCCAGGCCCTCCCAGCCTGACAAGATCTGACACGGTACTGTGCAGAAGCCACCGTGACGGCCATGACGTCACGGGGGCAGACGGGGACACCCCACGCGGGGGAGGGTGTGGGAGGGGGGCGGCGTTCGGCCCTCCTCCCACTTAAAGGTAGTGGGGGCATCGCCCCTCACTACCCTTTTCTTCTATGTCCGCGAAAAATTCATATCATCTTCACACAAAACGCTATTCGGCTTAAACTTTTGGTAGTAACATAATTGGGGCTCCCCGTGATTCCACAAGGAGGACTCTAACGTGCGCAAGGCTTCTCGTGTGCTCGCAGCAGCTGTGGCTACCGGTGTTCTGGCTCTCGCCGGCTGCAGCGGCGCCCAGCAAACGCCCAAGACCGATGGCGGTCAGACCACCCCGGCTCCGGTCCCCGCCAAGACCGTCGAGCTCAACTTCTCCTTCCCCATCGCCGTGGGCGGTGCGGTTCAGAAGAACGTTGAGGCCATGGTAAACGACTTCAACACGGCCAACCCCACCATCAAGGTGACCCCGTCCTTCGCCGGCAACTACCAGGAGACCATGACCAAGGTCCAGGCTGCCAAGCCCGAGATCGCTGTCCTCCAGGCAACGGACGTCTTCACCCTCACCGATACAGACATCATCGTACCGATCGACGAGTACATCGCTGCCGACAAGGACGGCCAGGCCTACATGAGCGATCTGCTGCCTGCCTTTATGGCCAACAGCAAGCTCAATGGCAAGACCTGGTCCGTGCCGTTTCAGCGCTCCACCGTCGTCCTCTACTACAACAAGGATCTCTTCAAGGCCGCCGGCCTCGACCCCGAGAAGCCCCCCACCAACTGGCAGCAGCTCGTCGAGTACGGCAAGAAGCTGACCAAGCCCGACGGCAGCCAGTGGGGCGTTGAGATCCCCTCCGACGGCAACCCCTCCTGGACTTTCTCCTCCTTCTTCTATGAGGCGGGCGCCAAGCCGGTGAACGACCTCGGCACCGAGGTCGCCTTCAACTCCCCGGAGATCACCTCCGCGATGGATTTCATCGTCGGCCTGTCCAAGACGGACAAGGTGATGCCGACCGGCGTTCTCAAGTGGAATGACTTGCCGAATGACTTTGTCGCCGGCAAGGCCGCAATGATCTACCACACCACCGGCACCATCGGCGCCGTCAAGGCGAAGATGGATCCCGCCAAGATCGGCGTGGCGGCCCTGCCCGCCGGCAAGCAGGCCGGCTCCCCGACCGGCGGCGGCAACCTCTACATCCTCAAGTCGACCAAGGAGAAGCAGGACGCCGCCTGGAAGTTCGTCCGCTTCATGACCGACACCGAGCGTGTGGCCAAGTGGTCCGTCGACACCGGCTACATCCCCTACCGCAAGTCTGCCACCGAGACCAGCACCTGGAAGGAAGCCGTCAAGGCGTTCCCGGGCTACGGCACGGCCGCCGGCGCCATGAAGGACGCCGCCGGTGAGATCGCTTCCCACAGCAACCAGCAGGTGCTGAAGGCCCTGGGCGACCAGCTCCAGGCGATCATCGGCGGCACCAAGGAGACCAAGCCCGCCCTTGATCAGGCCCAGAAGGATGCTGAGGCGATCCTGAAGCAGTTCAAGAAGTAAACGGAGGCGATCGCATGGCGCATCCTGCCCCTGCGGTGGGAGCTGCCGGCAATCCCAACAAGAGGAGGGCCCCCAGTTTCAACTGGGGGCCCTATCTGCTCCTCTTGCCCTCGCTCATTTTGCTGGCGGTCTTCACCCTCTGGCCGATGGTGGCCTCCGGCTACCTCGCCCTGTTCACGGCGAATATGGCGCACAAGGTGCCGGTCTACAACGGCATCGCGAACTTCAAGGACCTGTTCACGTCGGACCTGTTCATCAAGGCGTTCAAAAACACCCTGCTCTTCGCCGTGGTCACCATTCCGGCCTCGGTCGTCCTGGCGATGTGGCTGGCGACGCAGCTCAATCGGAAATTGCGATCCGTCGCCATCGTGCGCGCGGCATTTTTCTATCCGACGATGCTCCCGCTCGTCAGTGCGGCAGCGGTGTGGAGCTTCTTCTATAACCCGAGCTACGGGCCGGTCAACCTGGCGATCAAGCTCTTCGGCGGCGCAACGCATAACTGGCTCGGCGACCCGAAGACCGCCCTGCCGGCAATCATGCTGGTCTCCATCTGGAAAGATGCGGGCTACTTCATGATCTTCTTCCTGGCCGGCCTTCAGAGCCTGCCGTCTGATCTCTTTGAGGCGGCCGAGCTGGATGGTGCGTCACGGTGGCAGCAGTTCTGGCGGATCACCTTCCCGCTCCTGTCGCCAACGACGCTCTTCGTGGCAACGCTCAGCTTGATCAACGCCTTCAAGACGATGGACCAGATCTTCGTCATGACTGGCGGCGGTCCGGAGAACGCCACGCAGACGCTGCTCTATTTCATCTACCAGCAGACCTTTGAGTTCATGGACAGGGGGACGGGTGCGGCCGCTTCAGCGGTGCTGATCGTGATCCTGCTGGCGGTAGCAGTCTTCAACCAGTTTTACGTCGATAAGAAGGTGCACTATGACTAAAAAACTCACCTTCTTCGACTGGGCGCTGTATGTGACCACGGCGGCGATGGCCCTGCTCTGGCTGATCCCCCTGCTCTGGATGGTCGCCACGGCGTTCCGCCCCGAGACTTCGCCCGTCGGCACCGGCTCCTGGCTGTGGGGCGGCAGCTTCACGCTGCACAACTTCACCCGGGCCTGGACGACGGCGCCCTTTGCCACCTACTACCGCAACACGTTTGTCATCGTCACCGGCATCCTCGCAATGCAGATGGTGACGATCACGCTGGGCGGCTACGTGTTTGCCCGGATGAACTTCCGGGGCAAGGATCTGCTGTTCTTGCTCTTCCTCCTCCAGCTGATGCTGCCGGCCGAGGCGCTCGTTGTGCCGAACTACAACACCATGGACAAGCTGGGGCTGGTCAACACTCGCCTGGCGATCATGCTGCCGTACGTCGCATCGGCGATGGGGACGTTCCTCATGCGGCAGACCTTCAAGCAGATCCCCCGGGACCTCGAGGAGGCGGCGGTGATCGACGGCGCCAACCACCTCCAGATCCTGTGGCGGGTCTTCATCCCGATCGTCCGGCCGACGCTGGCGGCGTTTGCGTTGACGTCGATCAGCTTCCACTGGAACAACTTCTTCTGGCCGCTGATCATCACGAACACAAACAATGTCCGGCCATTGACCGTTGGCCTGGCGCTCTTTACAAAGGCGTCGGAGGCCGGGGCGGACTGGTCGCTGATCACCGCCGGTACGCTGATGGTCGTGGCGCCGCTGCTGATCGCCTTCTTCCTCTTCCAGCAGCAGTTCATCAACAGCTTCATGCGCTCGGGCATCAAGTAGCATATGTAGCCGCAAAAACCCCGCAGCCTGTGAACCAGGCGGCGGGGTTTTGTGCGCTTAGCAGCCGAACAGGGTCACTGGCAGCAGCATGAGGAAGAGCACCGTTGTCACGAGCGGCTGCCGGGCACAGGTCACGCCCGGGGTCAAGGCAGCGGGGAGCGAAATCTATCCATAATTGTCTAGTCAACCAACCATTCGGTATACAGACTATTTTATATTTGTTCCGTTTCTTTGAAGGGAGTAGCGTTTGGTTGTAGAAAAGGTGATGCAGATTATTCACATAGGTGTCTTTGATGGCGCAAATCTTTCACTAGGGGGTGGGTGTGAACTATCAGCATGAATCGAGCCGCGAGGCCGCACTGACTGAGCTCATCGGCAAGTCGATTAGCAGACTGGGTCCCAGCCGGCGGGTCGTTGTGGAGTACATGGCGGCGCACCTGGAAGAGGTAGCATTCTGGCCTCTTGCCAGACTGGCCCAGGCGGTCTTGGTCAGCGAAAGCGCCGTCGTCCGCGCTGCGCGGGACCTCGGCTTCTCAGGCTATCCAGACCTGCAGCAGCACCTGCAGGACGTGGTCAAGGAACGGCTGTTTCGGGTCGCCCGCCGCCAGCTGGACCAGCAAAGCACAGAGCCCGCAGAAAGCCTGTACGAACGCGTCCGCCTCGGCTCCCTGAAGAACCTGGAGCACGCGTACCGCGCCAACACGCCCCAGGTCATGCAACAGGCAGCAGCCCTCGCGCTGGGAGCCCGTCGCATTGGGGTAGTCGGGAGCCGTGTCGGCTACCCGGTGGTCACGCTGCTCAGCTTCTATCTGAAGAAGCTCCTGGGAAATGCGGATGCGTGGCACAGCGGCGACGATACGCTGATCGACTCCATCCGTTCCGTCGGCCCCGGCGACCTCGTGATCGGCGTCGCCTTCCGCAACTATGGGCGGCGTACGGTCCGAGCGGTGCAGATCGCCCGCAGTCGGGGAGCCAGCGTGATCGCCATCACGGACACCGCCGCCTCGCCGCTCAGCGTCTTGGCGGACGTTGTCCTCCTCAGCGAGACCGAAAACTCGGCTGTGATCCGCTCACTGGTGGGCCCGGTGGCGATTGTCGAACAGTTTCTGGCAGCCGTCGTGCAGCAGGCTTCATCCCAGGTGGCCCGGACGTTGGATGACCTCAAGGCCGTGGCCCTTGAGTT
>JAQBPS010000792.1 GCA_028287415.1 Bacillota bacterium
GTCTTTTTCCGGACATTATTTTGCCGCAGATTTCGCAGATTTCGCAGATTCCGATCTAACAAGGGGGAATTTAAAATGTATCATTATTATAATTATGTCCGAATCTGCGTAATCTTCGAAATCTGCGGCTATAAAAATTCTCAACTACACTACTTTGTTCTGCACCGCATAGATCGCCAGCTGCGTCCGGTCCTGCATCTGAAGCTTCTCCAGCAGGTGGCTCACGTGGGTCTTCACCGTGCGCTCACCGATGAATAGCTGCTCCCCGATCTCCTTGTTGCTCTTGCCTTTGGCGATCAGTTGGAGCACTTCCAGTTCGCGCGGACTGACCTCATCCAGGGCGCTCACCTTGCGGGGCGGGGCGCTCAGCTCCTGCATCATGCGTGTCGCCGCCATGGGATGCAGCGTGGGCTTGCCCACCGCGGCGCCCCGAATCGCTGCCGCCAGTTCCTCAGCCGAGACGTCTTTCAGCAGGTAGGAGAGCGCCCCCGCCCGGATCGCCGGCATCACGCGCTCATCGTCCGGCATACTCGTCAGCACGATCACCCGGGAGGCAGGGCTGGCGGCCAGGCAGAGCCTGGTCCCCTCAATGCCGTCGCTGCCCGGCATCATCAGATCCATCAGAATCACGTCGGGCTTCAGCTGAGCAGCAACCTGCGCGGCGCTGGCGCCGTCCTCAGCCTCGCCAATGACGGCAATCCCCGGCTCCGTCCCCAGGTAAATCTTGAGCCCTTCCCGGACCAGCTTGTGATCATCAACCAGCAGTACCCGGATCATCTGTCCGTTCCCCCTCCGGCGAAAGCCGCAGCAGCACCTCAATCTCCGTCCCCTCACCCGGGGCGCTGCTCACCCGCAGCGAACCACCCATGGCCGCAACCCGCTCCTGCATCCCTACCAGCCCGACGGCGGTCGGCCGCACCCCCGCCTTCATATCAAACCCGGCGCCATCATCCCGGATGCGCAGAGAGACCCCATCCTGCGTCCGGTCCAGGGCCACCCACACCATCTGCGCCCCCGCATGCTTGCTGATGTTGTTCAGCGACTCCTGGGCCACCCGGAAGAGGTTCTCCCCCTCCCCGCCCGGCAGCCGGATCTCCGGATCAATCTGTGCGATCATCGCCCAGCCCTCCCTGCTACCGGTCGCCCGCACGTACTCCGCCAGTGCGGCGCCCAGCCCGTGCTGCTCCAGTGTCGTCGGGCGCAGCTGCAAGATCAGCTGCCGGGCCTCACCATGTGCCTGACGGGAGAGTTCCTCCAGCGTCAGCAGCTCGGGTGCGAGGGCGGCGGCATCTCCGCCAAGCTGCTCGACCCGCCTGCGAACGGCTGCGGCCCGCATCGCCAGCACAAACAGCTGCTGGTTCACGGTGTCATGCAGGTCGCGGGCCAACCGGGTCCGCTCCTCCAGGGCGGCGCCCCGCCCGGCCTCCTCGGCCAGCCTGCGGTTCTGCTCGGCGAGCGCCCGCAGGTCGCCGACAGCGGTGGCGAGGTGTTCCGCCATCTCGTTGAGCCGCTCCGCGAGCCAGCCAATCTCATCCGGCATGTCCACGGGTACACGGGCCTCAAAGTCGCCACGTGCGATACGCGTAGCCATATCGCCGGCCTCCCAGAGGCGGAGCTTCAAGGAGCGGGCAAGCCCGAAGCCGACGGCTGACGAGACCAGCCCTGCGGTCACGCCCGCGGCAACCCCCGCGCCCAACGCGAGCGCGGGGTCCATTCCCGCCTTGACCCCAAGCAAGTAGCCCGCTGCCACCATCCCGGAACTGAGGAGGCTGGTGGCCAGATAGACGGCTGCCAGCTTCCACTGAAGGCCCAGACTGGCGCCGCCGGAACTCATCGACCGATCCTCGGCGTCGGTGCGCCATGGCTGATGCGGATATTGCCGATGGCGTGGCGGCACTCAATCTGGATCTCCACGGCGGACTCCGGCACGGTGATCCGCTTCTGCATGCTGATGCCCAGGCCGGAGCGGTAGTCCCCGAAGACCTCCAGATCGCCGATGCCGGCGTGCACCTCGACACTCACGTTGACGTTGTCAGGCACCCGGATCTTCACGTCGCCGATGCCGCCGTTGACGGTGATTCGGTGGACGCCATCCGTGATCTCGGCCGTCGTCAGATCGAGCTTGATATCGCCGATGCCCCGGCTCATGTCGAGGTCCCGGTCCAGCTGCCAGATGCTGTCCTGGCCATAGCGGATGTCGCCGATGCCCCAAAGATGGGGGCCGGCATGCACCCGGACCCTGCCACCGGTGTGTTCGCTCCACCGCCACCAGGTCTTCTTTCCGAAGATCACCGAGACGCCGATCGCCACCAGGATCAGCGGCCAGCCTTTGGCGGCGAGGTCGTGGCCGGCGTATGGCGTCACCCCCGCCCGGAACAGGATGTCCAGCAGGCCGATACCGCCGAGGTAGAGCCCGAGGGCCAGTCCGAACCAGGAGGTGTGGCGGAAGCTGCTCCAGATCATCGAACCGCCGACCAGCACCAGTACTACGGGCCAGAACGCCAGGCCGAAGTTATAGATCTGCATCGACTGCAAGGTCGCCATCACACCCAGGGCGATGAGTATGACACCCCCGACTGTACGCTTCATGAAAGAGGTCGCTCCTTTCGGCATAGCGGCACTCTTGTCTATTGCAGTGCCGCTTCTGTTATTAGACTAACAGAGCCGCCCTCCCTGCCACAGGTACAGCGGACTGATCGACCATCGTACTTAAGAAGGAGAGGTGCGAACAGCCCCGTGACGTCATGGCCGTCACGGGGCTTCTGTCCTCGAACCACTGCGCTTATGCGGTTACCCTGCGGCGGCGGCTGGGGTCCGTGAGCAGCCGCTGCAGCGCTTCCGCCGCTGTGGGCACGTCGCCGTGCCAGGTGGTCGGATGCTGCACTTCCAGCTCGGTCTCATTGCCCTTGCCGGTGATCAGCACGATATCGCCCGGCGCCGCCATCCGGATGGCGTTTCCGATCGCCTCCACCCGGTCCTCGATCAGCCGGACCTCAACCTCCGGGCGCCGCACCCCCGATGCGATCTGCCGGGAGATCTCCGCGGCGTCCTCCGTGCGGGGATCCTCCTCCGTCAGCACCAGCACGTCGCAGTACTCGGCGGCGATGCGGCCCATGTCGGGCCGCTTGGTCTTGTCGCGGTGGCCGGCCGATCCGAAGACGATGCTCACCTTTGTGCCCGGCGCCTTGATCTTGACCACATCGGACAGGAGCTTCTCGAAGCCGTCCGGCGTGTGGGCGTAGTCCACGACCACCGTGAAATCTTGTCCACAGTCGATACGCTCGAAGCGCCCGGGCGCACCTTTGGCCGTCCGCATGGCGGTCACGCCGGCGTCCATGCCGTAACCCAGCGCCATGCCCACGGCAATGGCCCCCAGGGCGTTGCTCACGTTATACCGGCCGAACAGGGAGGGTGACTCGACCCGTGCCTCACCCGTCGGAGTAACGAGGCGGTATGCCACGCCGAATGCGGTAAGCAGCACATCCTCCGCCCGCACTAACGCCTCGCGGGCGAAGCCGTAGGTCAGCAGATGGACACCCTCAGGCACCTGTGCGGCGAACCGGGGGCCGTACGGATCATCCAGATTGATCACCGCAAAGGCGCCGGGCTCCAGCATCTGAAAGAGCTTGGCCTTGGCCTGGAAGTAGCTCTCCATGTCCTGATGGTAGTCCAGGTGCTCATGCGTCAGGTTGGTGAACACCGCTACCGCGAATCGGCAGTGCGCCACGCGCTGCTGCTCAAGCGCGTGGGAGCTGACCTCCATCGCCACCGCGTCCGCGTGACGTGACGCCATTTCCGCCAGCAGCCGATGCACCGTGGGCGCCTCGGGCGTTGTGTACCCGCTTTTCGCTTCCAGCACTTCTGATCCGAGCAGCATGCCGGCGGTGCCGATGACGCCCGGCTTCCGGCCCGCCGCTTCGGCCACCGCCTTGGTCAAGAAGGCGATGGTGGTCTTGCCGTTTGTCCCGGTGATACCGACCAGTTTCAGCTTGCGCGACGGGCTCCCGTAGAACTTGTCCGACAGTGCGCTGAGCGCATAGCGGGAATCCTCGACCAGCACGGCGCCCACGCCCTCGGGCACCGTGAAGGGCCGCTGGGCCACCACGGCGACGGCACCCCGCTCCACCGCCTGTGCGATGAACTGGTGCCCGTCCACACGGGCGCCCGGAATGGAGACAAACACGTCGCCCGGCACCACGTTGCGAGAATCAGCAGTGACGCCCCCGACCGCGCAGTCGGGCAGCGTCACGATATTGGCCAGGCCGGTCAAGGCGGTCAGCAATTCGCTCAGCTTCATGAACGATCCCTCCGTATATCGAAACGGCGGGCTTCCTGTGCGCCACAGCACCACAGCGAACCACACCGTTTGATCCATCACGTCTGTGTAAGGCCTTATTGCGGTACTCGGAAGGACTTCTACGGGATTCGACAATTTCCTTTTACGATGGTGCACTGGAAGGAATTAACCGATTCGTGTAGCGTTGTCAGAAAGGAGGGATTTGCATTCGTTCCCAGAAATAGTAACCATGATGCCTGCAAGCGAAGGAGGTTCGGCGCCGTGGGCAAGCCGCTGGATCCCGGCCCCCCGCTTACTGTGGCTGACGAATTTTGCGCCTGCGAGGCGCCCGGCACGGCTGAGTATATCAAGGCGGTGGGCGCAGCCGTTCTGATCAGCCTCATCGGCGCGGCAAGCTGGTGCGGTGTGGCGGTGGCCGCCGGGCACACAATGGCATTCCCCAGCGTGGTGATCGGCCTGGCCACAGGCTGGAGCGTCAACGCAGCAGCTCGCCTCCACCGCACCGTCGCCCTGGGGCTCATCGCTGCCGTTGCAACCCTGTTGGCTGCGTCAGGGGGCTACCTGCTGCTGCTCCGCCTGCCGGCGGTGCCCCAGCCCACTGCGGGGTGGCCACTGAACGTGTACGACTTTGTAATGGCCGGGGTTGCAGCGGTCCTTGCGTTCTGGGTAGCGGGACCGGGCGCAAAGTCCAGAAATTCTTTATGAGCCGTACTCGCTGACTAGAACGCCTGACACCACCCGGGTGCAGGCGTTTTTTCCATATTATAACTTGAAACTTTCCAACGTTAACCGTCGTCTATGATACTGTTTGCATATGTCTGCGGAGGTGAATCCGGACGTGAAGACACGCCCCCTGCTCGTCGCGATGGCCAGCCTGCCCCTGCTGCTCACATCATTCATCACCATGCCGGCTGCCAAGGCCGCTGCGCCTGTCCAGGTGATTCTCGACGGGCGCCAGCTGGCGCTGAGTCCCGCTCCCACGATGGTCAGTGACCGCACGCTGGTGCCGGTGCGCAGTCTCCTGGAGTCCATGGGTGCGACCCTCACCTGGAACCAGGCTACGCAAACGGTAGAAATCACCAGGGGCTCCGGGTATGTGAAGCTGCAAATTGACCGGCGGCTCGCCTGCCTCAACCGGGAGTGCTCGTCCGCGGCCACGCTGGATGTACCCGCCCGCCTGATCGGCAACAGCACCTTCGTGCCGGTACGCTTCATCTCGCAGGCGCTGGGGTTCAACGTCAGCTGGGATAATGCCCGGCGGGCGGTCGTAATCGACACAAGCAAGGCGCCGGACTACCAGTTCAACCAGGTGACGATCCCCAGCCTGTCGGCCGGACAGGTAATCACAGGGCCGGTCAAGCTGCGGGCCGCAGGCCAGGGCGGCAGCCGGGTGCAGTTCTACCTGGTGGATCCTGCGACTGCCGTTGCCCGGATCATCGCTGCCGGCAGTGATGTGGCCGCCGACTACACGTTCACCCCTGATCCGACCGTGGGCGGCCTGAAGCTGGTCGTGGCGGCGGTGACGGATGCGGGCGGCGCCGTCCGGTACTCCGATCCCGTAGCGGTGCGGCTGGATTCACAGCCCAGTGTCGCGGTGACCGGCCTCGATGCGGGCGGCACCATTGACGGGCCGATCTCCTTCAGCAGCGACGTCAACTTCGTCGCCACGCAAGTCGACTTTGACCTCATCAGCCCCGACGGCAGCGCCGCACGGATCGGTACTGTGGGCCCCGGCGACAAGCAGAGCTGGTACCCGCAAGTGACCCATAATGGCGACAAGTCGATTCGGGCGACCGCTTATGATGTAGCCGGGAAGGCCTATCCCTCCCCGCTGGTGCCGGTCAAGGTAAAGACCGACTACCGCACAAGCCTCAGCGGCCTCAAGGACGGGGATACGCTAAACCAGCCCGTCAGCTTCAGCGTCTCGGCCAACTACCCGATCGAGTCGGTCAAGTACGTGCTCGATGACAACCTGTTGGGGTGGGGCCTGAACTACTACTGGAAGTACGGTCCCGAGGCGAACGGCGCCCACACGCTGCGCATCGATGTGCTGGACAACGCCGGCACCTGGCGGACGCTCGGACCCTACAAGTTCACGGTGAACACGACCCCCCAGGCCTGGCTCTCAGGGGTCGGTCCGGACCAGGTGGTCACCGACGCGGCCACGCTGAAGGTCGCCAGCAACGTGAGCCTCACCAGCGTGCAGTACTACCTCACAAACGCCGCTGGCACCACGCAACTGCTGGGGACGAAGAAGCCGACGGAGGCGTTAGCCTGGACGCCGACCGCCGCCCAGGCTGGCAAGCAGAGCTTGCAGGTAAAGGCGTTCGACACGGCTGGCAACGCCGTGTGGAGCGAGAAGGTGAACTTCCGGGTCTTCCTGGGCAAGGTGTACGGGCCAGTGCCGCTCGCACCGAAAACCGATTTCAAGGATATGGCGATCAAGCTATCGGTCCCCATCTACCGTGAGATCGGCATGTCAGCCGCCCTTCAGACGGCGCAGGCGTTGCTGGAGACGGGCTGGGGCCAGTCGGTGCCGGTGGACAAGTACACCGGGCAGCTCTCCTACAACCTGTTCGGTATCAAGGGGACGGGACCGGCCGGCTCGATCATCTCCAACACGTGGGAGGAATACAACGGCGTGTCCTACCGGGTCGACGCCAACTTCCGGGCCTACCACAGCGTGAGCGAGAGCTGGCGGGATCACGGCGACTTCCTGATTGTCAGGCCCTGGTACGCCCCATTCCGGGCGGTCATGTCCAGCCCGATCGAGGGTGCCTGGGCCCTCCGCCGCAGCGGCTACGCCACCGACTCGCAGTACCCGGTCAAGCTGATCAACATCATGAAGCAGAACGGGCTGTTCGGGATCGACAGCTTCGACTTCTAGGATTGCCAAACTTGGCGGGCGCCTTCCAGATTGGAGGGCGCTTCGCTTTTTTTGCATCGTCGCCGTCTGCGTGCGGTGCGCGGGAACCAGGTAAGGGTGTCTTCCGGACATTTTTTACACGGATTCCACGGATTACACTGATCTGCACGGATTTTCGTTTTGGTCTGCATCTTCAGGTTGGGACTGGGGTGTTCAAATATATATTTTTTAACACCCCAGTCCCGACCTCAAGATTATTACACAGTAAATCCGTGTAACCTGTGTAATCTGCGCGCTAATCCGTGTTAGATAAAGAAAAACTCCCGCCGTTACTCAACTACGGAATTTGC
>JAQBPS010000795.1 GCA_028287415.1 Bacillota bacterium
AACTATGTGTGGGAGGACCTCGCCAGTTATCGCATTAATCCACAAATCCTTATCAGCGGTGACGACCTCCCAGATCACTGGCTGGTCACCCCGGTCCAGGTAGGCGAGAACCACGTGGCGAACCTGCTCCGGAGTAACGCCTTGTTTGGCTGCGGCCGCCGCTCGTCCTTGCCGACCACCACGCGCCGAATTGGCAAGAATTGAGTCACCTGATCCTCACTCACCTTGCGCAGCGGCGTGTCCCGTTTGGCGAGGGCGATCGCTGCATCGCGGTCCAATGGTTGGCCCTGCCCGGTAATTCCGTTGCCGCCCGCCCCGCCCGGAAAGGCACAGGCGGACAGGAAGAGGCTCATGCACAACACAATCGCAAATGATCGGCCGATGCCCATGAGAATCCCCCTTTCACCGGTATAGACGTGTCTTGGTGCCGCTCAGTGCTGCGTAGGAGCGGAGATTCACAAATGTTGAACCCGGTAGCACAAATAAACCGTCTATGAGGTTGAGCCAATATCCTCTGGCAGGAAGGTGAACGCAAATGTTCAAACGCCTCTTCATTGTCGCCATGCTGATGGCGCTTCTGACTGGATGCGCAGCCGCCACAAAGGTCGGAGGTACTGGTTCAGGCACCGACGCCCCCTCTGCGGGCAGTGTGCCCCCGACGATCACCGTCAAAGGTTCGTTTGCTGGAACGACGGATGCTGGGTGGGTCAAGATCAAGGTTCCGGAAACTTCGACCGTCTTGGAACTGGAACTCCAGAAAGAAGTCAAACCCTCATTTGAAGCCATGAAACTCAAAGAAGGAGAGGCAGTGTGGGTCCATTACTACAAAGACGTGCCGAAAATTGCCGGGATCAGCCGTGTGAACCAGTAAGCCACCACAATCACACCAGTGCGGGCACACCCGCACTGGTTCTGTTGCTTCACCACGCCATATGAGCCAGCAGTTCCTGCGGACAGAGCCTTTCGATAAGGGGTGTTTCCGATGCGCATGGGCTTGGCCCAGGCTCGGTTTCCCGGGTCCGTGGCAGACGGCGTGCAGCGCGTGCAGCAGTTCCTGTGCGAGTCTCACGAGCGTGATTGCGATCTCGTGTGTTTCCCGGAAGCGTATCTCCCGGGGATGCGTGAGCAAGGCTTCCCTGTGCCCGACTTTTCACCAGCCGAGCAACAGGAGGCGCTGAAAGCGATTCAACAAACGGCCCGCGAGGTGGGCGTAGCAGTGCTCCTGCCCATGGAGTGGCAAACGGAGAACGGCATCCACAACGCGGCCGTTGTGATCGACGAGTGCGGCACAATTCAGGGCTGGCAGACCAAAAACCAGTTGGACCCGGGAGAGGACCATCTCTATGTGCCTGGCAACGTCCGCAGGGTGTTCAGTATCAAGGGTGTGACCTTCGGCATCGCCATTTGCCATGAGGGTTGGCGCTACCCGGAAACGGTGCGTTGGGCAGCGGTGCGGGGGGCCAGTATCGTCTTCCATCCCCACTTTTGCGGTGGTCCCTCTGGTAGCCGCCAGCTAACGGAGTGGGGGAACTCTGCAAACCCCTATTATGAGAAGGCCACGGTCTGCCGCAGCCTGGAGAACAACATCTACTTCGCCAGTATCAACTACGCCTTGCCGTACCAGGAGTCGACCACGAGCTTGATCTCACCGGAGGGCGAGTGCTTAACCTGGGCCCCCTACGGCGAGGAGTTGCTGCTGGTTCATGACATTGATCCGGCCAGGGCCACGGGGTTCCTCGCCCGGCGCTATAACAGCGACCGATACGGCGAGGCTGTGACTCCGACAGGGGCTTAGGGAACGCTATTGCGCATGGACCTCCCCCACTACCGCCGGTGGGGAAAGCCGTACTGCAACTGGGAAAGGCAGCATGGTCCGTGCTGCCTTTCCCATGTTGTATACTATTTGTTTTCAGCTTGCTGTTCAGGGGGCTCAATCTTGGCCTCAGCCAAGACTTCGACGGCTGCCGGCGTTGCGGGGGCGGCATCGGTGGCCTTAGCCACCTTGGCAGGGGAGTCGCTGGTGCTGGTAGTTGCGGCAGCTGCGGCGGTTTTACGCTTCTTGGGCTCGGCGCGCCGCTCAATGATCTTGCCAAGATCGATCATCAGGCAGGGGCCGAGGGGGCAATCATCCGGGGCGTACTCGATCGCGTGCAGTTCACGGTAACCGCTGCGGACGCTAAGCTGTCGTGAACCGAGCAGGGAGATCAGGTTGATCCAGGCAGGTGACTCCCATCGGTTAACGGGGATGGCGCTCAGGTCATCCGCGTCATCGGCCGGCCAGATGAAGAGCTCCTTGCTGCCCTTGCGCAGCGAGGCACGCACCTTACTGACCTCCTTGACCACCTTGCCCCGCCTTGCGGCGACCTTCGTCAAGCGGCGGTCGGCTGCTGTGAAAAGTTCGAGGTGGGCCGGGCTATGGAGCCAGCCACCCGAGCCACGCTCACTGCCCTTGACGACCTCTTCCTCCGGATCGTTCATGATGAAGTCGTCAACAGTCAGATGCGCCATAGACCGGGGCCGGGTCTTCTGCCGCACCTGCTCGATCGCGTCCTCGCCAGTGGCCGCAATCTGCTTGGCTGCCTCTTCCGGCGTTAGTGGGTTCGGCTTGCGAGACTGCTTCACCATATACCAGGCCCCCCGAGCGTAGTCAGCCGCTGGAAAATAGAGGCTGCTATGGGTATATTAACATGCACAGTCATTTTGGATCAAGATTATATTTTCACAGAGTATACACGGAAGGTTTCTACCGTTGTCGCCAGAAATATTGTTCAGGGGCAAAGCGGTTGAGCAGGCGACGGTGTTGTCCAGATCACCGTGAATGAGTCGTGCGTCATCGGGGTCGGCGGAGTGTCAGCATGAACTTAGGAGTGAGTCCACTTGCGGAGAAGCATTCCCATCGCCCTTACTCCCGGCCTGCTACTTTTACTTGCTGTTTCAGGCTGCAGTCAGGGCAAAATTCACCCCTGTAACCCGGTGGCAGGCGGGATTGCTGTCTGCCTGCACGGCGAACTGCACCCTTTGACGACTAATGTGGTTCAGGACCGGGGTGAGTACTACTTGCCCGCAGAGGATCTGGGTGCTGCGCTAGGGGCAAAGGTCGTCATATCACCCGACAGGAAGCACGTCACAGTCAACGGAAAAAACCTCTCAACAACAAACGGTGTGACAAACACCCTTGATCGGGACGGCAGGCTGTACATCCTTATTCTGGATGGCGCAAACGCTGCCGGCTATGGCGTCGCGATTGACTGGGTAAAACACACAGTCACCATCGACTAGCCTAGCCAAGGTTCCTGACAAACTGCTGAGCCCTACGCACCTCTCGAACTGGAAATCCTCCGTCATGCATAATTTCGGTGAGGGCATGCAAGTTTCTCAGAGCGTACGCCGCGAGTTCAACCGACACTTGTTGTGCGCCGAGAGCGCTGGCGAACTCATCAGCGTCGAGCAGGTGATAAGTCTCTGCTCGCTCAGGTGCTATCACATCTAGCCATAGATCAGTCCAGCCGTAGACCCCATCCGCTGCCTTGCGAAAAATGCCCATGTCAACATACCAATGTGCATGGTAGTTCCGCCGCACGAGCCAACCGCGACTGGGGAGGTAAACCAGCAGATCACCGTGCCCCCAGTCTGCGGCAGGAATCTCAACGAATAGGTCGTCCCCAAGCTGATAGGCCGGGTGCTTGGCGCCTTCCGCCTTGCGGACAAACTCCGACAGTTGGGTTTCATCCAGCACTGTGTTCAGGTCAGTCGTCACCCGCGTTTGAGTGAATTTGTTCCAGGCAATTTTGACTGGCTTCACGACGCACTCCCTCCCCGATGCGGCTCGACAAGTGCGGGCAAAGCGTGCACCTGGATGATACGGACGATATGCTGCCCCCGTGCCCCAAGTGTAACGCAACTGAGTTCCGCAAGGTGTGATCAAGCTATCACACGTCCAATGAAAAGGCTCACTGGTCGCAAGACGATGGGCCTTTTCGCGTTTTATATCGGTTGTTATCTTCGTACGTCCGCCTTGAGATCGGGGTACCAAAGCGATAGGCGAAAGAGTCACGCCGCGAGAGCACCGAGAAACATCCCAGAGATCACCACTAGCAGTCGTGAGATGGGCCAGGTCTCATCGATAACCAGCCGGTAGTATCACCAGTGACGATCGGTATGATCGGGAGGAAGCCCGGGTAGATGCCGCGAGACAGTAGAGAAGTCTCCGGTGTGTTCGGGACAGCTTCGTGGGACTCTCCCGATAGCTCGGGGTATGCTCCCGATATGCTCCCGGTATGCTCCGGGTAGGCTCGGGTATGGTCCGGGTAGGTCCCCGTACGAACCCGGTGGGTTCCGGGTACGCAGCCGGTAAGTTCCGGGTACGCACCTGGTAGGTTCCTGGTACGCACGCGGCAGATTCCTGGCAGGCACGCGGCAGGCTCCTGGTACGCATGCGGTAGGCTCCCGCTACGCACGCGGTAGGTCCCCCATGTGCTCCCGACACGCAGCGGTTCGTGGTCGGATACGCCTGCGAGGTACACGCCGAACTATCCGTACCGTTTGTCCGTATAAGCTAGTGCGCCTGGTAACGCGAAACGCACCTTCAGCCTGCGAACGCTGAAGGTGTGTTCATCGTCTGTGCTACCGGCGGCGGGGGAAGTTGAGGGCGTCCATGAAGATCTCCTCGAAGTCCGGGTGCGTCGCCAGGTCGATGTGCTGGGCATGGCGGGCCAAGGCCTCAGCCCGGTCCCGGGCGCCCTTCGACAGCAGCACCAGCTTCGCCCCAGCGGCGGCAGCGTTGCCGATCGGCTTCACCTTGTCGGCAGCGACGGGGGGCAGCAGGCCGATGGCGATGGCGCTCTCCCGGCGCAGGTAGTTGCCGAAGGCGCCTGCCAGCAGAATTGCATCCAGCTCGGAGGGCTGAATGCCTGCCACCTGGAGCAGCAGGTCGATGCCGGAGCGGATGGCGCCCTTCGCAAGCTGGAGCGCCCGGACATCCTTCTGCGTAAGCCACACGCCCGGTGCGATCTCCACCGCCATGGCGCCCTCCGACAGGCGATGGGCGGCAGGCCCCTGAGCCGTCAGGCGGCCCGTCCAGTCGAGCAGCCCCGCATCCAGCAGGGCGGCGACCGCATCGAGCAGACCCGACCCGCAGATGCCCTTGGCTGCGGCACCCTTGATCACGCCGACCTGAAGATCCGCACCATCAAAGCTGACCGTCTCGATGGCGC
>JAQBPS010000802.1 GCA_028287415.1 Bacillota bacterium
GCGGTGGTTGCGCAGGGTCCCCTCATACTGCGCCCCGAGCTTGCGGATCGCCGCCTGCGAGCGCGTGTTCTTGATGTCGGTCTTGAGCTGCACCCGCAGCGCTCCCCAGGTTTCAAAGGCGTGCTGCAGCAGCAGGAACTTGCACTCGGGGTTGATCGTTGTCGCCCAGACGTCCGGCGCATACCAGGTCCACCCGATCTCCACGCCCCGGCTTGCCGCCTGCACATCCATGTACCGGGTGCTGCCAACCATGCGGCCGCTCTCCTTTAGCACCACGGCGAAGGCGTATTCCTGGCCGTGCGCCGCTGCCCGCATGGCGCTATCGATGAACGTGGCCACGGCTGCCGCCGACATGAGTGCCGCCGACATCCAGGGCCAGATCTCCGGGGCGGCGCCCGCCCTCAGCAGCCCATCCGCATGGTCGGGGCGCAGGGGTTCCAGCCGCAGCTGCATGCCTTCCAACGTAGTCGGACCCAGTTCTGCCACAAAAGCTGCCCCCTTTGCGCTGGCGATTGCAGTTGATAGTACCCCGCAAGCTCCTGAAATTCTTCCGCCTTGACGGAGAATCTTCCTCCCGGCTGCGCGTGGTACAATTGTGCGTATCACTTGACGCAGGAGGTGTGGTCCGGTGCGTGTGCTCGTCGATGCCGATGCCTGTCCGGTGCTCGCCATTATTCGCCGCCTCTGCGCAGCAGCAGGCGTGGAGGCAATTACCGTGGCATCCTACCGCCACGATATCGATGGCGATAATCACATCATGGTCGGGCCGGAGAAAGAGGCTGCCGATATGGCCATCATCAACCGGACCCGCAAGGGCGATCTGGTGGTGACCCAGGACTGGGGCCTGGCGGGCCTGGTGCTGGCCAAGGGCGCCATTGCCCTCAGCCCGTGGGGCCATCAATTCCGGGATGATGAGATGGATGGGCGCCTCGCACAGCGGGCGTTCAACGCACGGCTGCGGCGCGGCGGTGTGCGGCTGCCGGGGCCGAAGCGCCGCACCACGGCCGATGATGAGGCCTTTGAGCAAGCGCTGCGAGGACTCCTTGGGCCGCCCTCACCACCCGAGAGCGCCTGCGATCTCACGCGCTAACCGCGGGGGATCGCCGCGCAGCCGCGAGAAATAGGCCAGGTCTGCTTCCTTAAAGCGGCGAAACGCTTGCTGGGCGACGTCGAGCAGATTTTGCAGATCCATACCGTGCACGTCAGCATCGACAAGTTCAGTGGCGAACAGGGTCTCAAAATCCTCCCGAGTCACTACCCATTTCGCAAGCACGCTGATGATAAACTCACGCTGGTCCACAGCAATCGTGCACCTCATTCCCCGATCGCCCGGTATGTACTCACAACGGAGTGCGTTCGGTATCAACATCTATCAGATTCTACGCCTCTGCCCCTGCCCTTGCGGGTGCCGCACAAAGCGAACACAAAAGCTTTACATTCCTACTGGATATGTGACAAGCCCCCTGCCTGCCTGGCAGGGGGTTTCGTCTGTCTCTCCGAGTTAGCCCCACCTTACCCTTTAGCCAACGTCATCCACGTTCAACATAGCCTTGGACCTCGTCGGTCGCCGCCCCCTGCTCTGTACGCTGGCGATAGGCGCCGGGGGGCATGCCGACAAGGCGGCTGAACGCGGCATAGAAGGTACTCGGGCTTTCAAAGCCGACCTGGAGGCCGATCTCCAGCACCGATTGCTCGCCAACCTGCAACTGCTCGCGTGCGCTGGCGATCCGGCGGCGCACGATGTATTCGCGGATCGTCATGCCGATCCTGCGTCTGAACAGGCGCATGAGATGATCCGGGCCGAGCGACACGGCACTGGCGAGCTCTGCGATATTGGTCTGGTCCAGCCGGGCATCGATCAGCGACTGCACCTGCGCGACCAGGTCTGTCTCGTAGCCCCGGCGCCCGCCCTCCAGGTCGGGTCGGCAGCGCTTGCACGCACGGAAGCCCCATGCAATGGCCTGATCCCGGGTGTGGGCAAAGCGAATGTTCTCCCGGTGCGGCTTGCGGGCCGGACAGGACGCAACACAAAAGACCCCGGTTGATGTGACACAGGTATAGAACAACTCGTCGTAGGCTGGGTCGCCGGCGCACATGGCGCGGAACATCTCATCTTCGGTCAGCCTGGTACAGGGCGTTTGCATCGTCGATGCCCCCTTCACTGCCTGAACTGTGCCCTCATAGCCGAAGCATAGCACAGGCAGTCAACGGCTGGCTTCCGGAATCACGGCTTTACCATGCCGCAGCGGTCCGCTGCGGATATGCGGAACGGCTATTGTGACTCGAGTGACGTATCCCCGGCATGCGCGTCAGCCAACCGGTTCAGCACCTGCAAAGACTGATTCACGCCCCGGTTCAGCTCCATCTGGGCGGTGCAGCGGGCGCCAAATCCCTCCTCCAGGACTCGGACAGCTTTTGCGGGATCGACGTGGTCGCCGCAAGTAAAGACGTCGACAGCAGCGTAGCTCATTTCAGGCCAGGTATGAACGGCAAAATGCGATTCGGACAGAATTGCGACGCCGGAGAGACCGTGCGGCTGAAACCGGTGGATATGAACGCTGAGCAGGGTGGCGCCGGATTCCTCCGCTGCGCGCGCCAGCAGCCTTCGCAGCAGTGCTTCATCATCGATGGCCTTTGGATCGCAAAAGGTTAATTCGCCCAATATCTGACGGCCCAGCCGAATCTGTTGCACGTTGTCACCCTTCGTTTCACCAGTACTGAATCTATATCATGTGCAGTGAGAAGCCCCCGTCAGTCCTGGCGACTGCGGGGGCTTGGGATTTGTTATGGCTTAGTCGATACGGCGCCCAGGGCGTTGACCTGGCCACTCCCGTAAAACCCGTTGCGGTTGGCGCCGCCCTGGCACGAAGCGCTGTAGTTATACGGCGGGCCGGGGTTAAAGGGGTCAGCAGGGCACGGCAGCGGGTCAGCGGTCGACTTGAGCAGCGTCAGGAGCCGGCTCGGTGGCATCTTGCCATGCTGGCTGATTGCCAGCGCTGCGACCCCCGTTACGTGTGGCGCCGCCATGGACGTACCCTGTGCGTAGCCATATCGCCCACCCGGAATGGTTGACAGAATCGTGCCGTTGGGCGCCTCTGCGGTGCGCTGGAACCGGCTGTCACCGCCCGGTGCGGTCAGCTCCACGACGCCCTGACCATAGTTCGAGTAATAGGCTTTCTGCTGGTTATTCCCATCGGCGCTGACCGCCACGACGCCGGGAATCTCGGCAGGCAGAATGAGGCAGGCGTTGGTGACCTCCCGCGGGATGGGTGTTGTGTTGTCGGGACTGAGGGTATCCACGGTCGGGTGGGCCAGGTCAATGTTGCTATTGCCAGTTGCCGCAACCACCGTTACGCCGCGCCCCATGGCATAGCGAACGGCCCGCTGCACCGCTTTCCAGATGACACGCTGCTCGGCGTCGTTGCGGCAGTTGAAATACCATGGGTCCACAAAGTAGCTGTTGTTGGTCACGTCGATCTGGTGTTCAGCCGCCCACATGAACCCGCACACGACGGCCTCGGGATACAAGTAGCCCTCGTCGTCGGCAGCCCGGATGGCCGCCAATTTCACGTTGGGTGCGATGCCTGTGATGCCGATTCCGTTACGGGCAGCAGCGATTGTGCCGCTCGTATGCGTACCGTGTCCGTGCCGGTCCCGCCAGGCTGCGGGCGTCTGGTCCGGGACGCCGCCGACGCAGGAGACGCTTCTGCTGAAGTCGATGTTCTGTGCCAGGTCTGGATGGGTATAGTCGATCCCGGTATCAATTACTCCTACGATGACGGATGGACTGCCCTGGGTCACGGCTTGTGCCTCGGGGACCTTGATCTGGCGCATATCCCACTGGAGAGGCTCTAGTGGCTCGAGGCCGCCCGCGGCTGCTGTCGTGGCGGGGGTATCTGACGCCTCCACGATGATCTCATCGGTCAGCTGGGTGCCGAGGCCGTCACTGGCGCTCGCCCCCTCCACCTGGGAGTCCAGCGCGGTCAGGTCCGCTCCGAAGGAGCTGCTGGGGGACCGGGCGATGGCCACGCCGATGGCGTCGTAGCGTTGGACCAGCTCGCCGCCGGCAGCAGCGACCTTGGCTTCAGCGTCGTTGGGCACCGTG
>JAQBPS010000803.1 GCA_028287415.1 Bacillota bacterium
CATCCAGCCGAGCAGCGCTGCCGCCTACAATCCCGACCTGAAGGGCTACGACTTCAACGTCGATAAGGCCAAGCAACTGCTCAAGGAGGCCGGGTACGAGAAGGGCTTCACGTTTGAGGTCTACACCTCCGCCTCCACCACCAAGTGGATGGAAGCGATCAACACCTACCTGAACCCGCTCGGCATCAACGGCAAGATCACACAGCTTGAGTTGGGCACCGTGCTCGATAAGGCCCGCGGCGGTGACTTCCAGGCTGTCTTCTTCTCGACCGGCGGCGACTCGGACTCGCTGAACTTTCTCACCAGCCGCTTCCACTCGAAGAACTTCGGCAAGCCCGGCAACATCACGCTCTATAAGAACCCGAAGGTCGATCAGCTCCTGGACGAGGCGGCCCGCACCGTCGATCAGCCCAAGCAGATCAAGCTGATCCAGGATGCAGAGAAGATCATCGTGGAGGAGACACCCTGGTTCATCTTTAACTACAATAAGGCGGTCATGATTGCTCAGCCCTGGGTCCACGGCCTCCAGCCGGTCCCGACCGATGTTGACTTCCAGGACCTGACCCAGGTCTCGCTCTCAGCGAGACATTAACGCAAGCGGTAACTAAGGAGGCCCTCTTTCGTGCAGGCTGATCTGATCTTCAAGGGCGGACCCATCTATACCAGCGCCACCGGCACCGCTGAGGCAATCGCTGTCGCCGGTGACAAGGTCGTCGCCGCCGGCACCGAGGCCGCTGTGCTGAACCTGGCCGGCCCCGGAACCCGCGTGCATCACCTTGAGGGGCGGACCCTCCTGCCCGGCCTGGTTGATGCCCACCTGCACGTGCTGGGCTATGGCATCGGCCTGCGCCAGGTCCTGCTGGCCGATGTACCCGACCTGGGGGCTGCCATCGCCCGGATCGGCGAACGGGCAGCCGCTACGCCCCGCGGCGAGTGGGTGCTGGGCCGTGGCTTCGTCGAGGATAAGTGGGCGGTCAAGCGGCTGCCGACACGGGACGACCTTGACCGGGTCTCCCCCCACCACCCGGTGCTGATCACCCGGGCCTGCGGCCACATTGCCGTGGCCAACACTGCCGCGCTGCGACTCGCCGCTGTGACAGGGGCCACGCCCGACCCCCAGGGCGGCCAGATCGACCGGGACAGCCACGGCGAGCCGACAGGCGTGCTGCGGGAGAAGGCGATCGGCCTTGTGGGCGAGGTGGTGCCTGAGCTCACCTACTCCGAGAAGCGGGATGCGCTGCTCGCGGCCGTCACGGATGCCGCCAGCCGGGGCATCACCGACCTGCACAGCGACGATGTCCGCCAGGCCGGCACGTTTGCTGACTCCTGGCGGCTCTGGAACGAGGTGGCCGGCCCCGAGGCATTCCCGATGCGGGGCTACCTGCTTATGTACCACGAGGCGTATGAGGAGTTCCGCTCGTTCGGCCTGAAGCGGGGCGACGGCAACGCCTATGTCCGCCAGGGGATGATCAAGCTGTTTGCGGATGGCTCCCTGGGCGGTCACACAGCAGCGCTCCTGGCCCCGTACGCTGATGATCCCGCCACGAAGGGCCTCTACATCCACAAAGAAGCGGACTTTATGGCGATGGTGGCACGCTACCACCGGGACGGGTACCAGATCTGCTGCCACTGCATCGGTGACGGGGCCATCCAGCTCTTCCTGGATGCGATTGAGGCCGCCAACCGGCAGCATCCCCGCCCGGACCACCGCCACCGGATGATCCATGCGCAATGCAACTCCCCAGCACTGATGCAGCGGATGCGCCAGCTCAAGGTGGTCGGCGACATCCAGCCGAAGTTCATCCACTCGGACGGCTACTTCTACCAGGAGCGGCTGGGGTCGGAGCGGGCCCGCTGGTTCAACCCCTGGAAGACGATGATCGAAATGGGCATCCCCTGCTGCGGCGGCTCCGACTGCCCGGTCGAGCCCCTGCACATGCCGTGGCAGCTGCACGCCGCCGTCGCCCGTCAGGACCTGAACGGCCGGCCCGCGGACGGTTGGAACCCGGCCGAGCGGCTGAGCATGCCTCAGACCATCGCCATCCACACGGAGGGGGCCGCCTACGCCGCCTTTGAGGAAGGGATCAAGGGCAAGCTGGCGCCGGGTATGCTGGCCGACCTGGTCGTGCTCGACCGGGATCCCTACCATACCCCACCCGCGGACCTGCAGGACCTGAAGGTACACCTGACGATGGTCGGCGGCCGGGTCGCATTTGAACGATAACGGTGGGGCGGTCATAGAGTAATCAGAACCTCCACACCGGGGGGGTGTATGATGACAAAGATCAGCCACCGAAACAGTTGCACAGCCTTTGTCCCCGCCCCATTGGTCGGTCCGGTCTGTGTGGTCTTTGAGTCGAAGGCAACGCAGGTCGCACAAGCGAACCTGCCCGCCACGGCCGTTGCCTTCACGACGATCGGCAGCACTGTCGCCAACCTGATTACAGCGGCGCTGCCGGCAGGGATCGCACTCACAGCCGATGCGTGCAGTCTGTTGAGCAGGGATGTGCTCGCAGGTGCCATCAGCGCCGACAGCATCGCTGTCGATGCCTACATTCCCACCGATGCCGAACCGACGCTGGCCGCGCGCTTACTTCCGGATCAGATCAGCCACTGCGGTTCAGTTGATGCCATTGTGACCGCCCGCA
>JAQBPS010000804.1 GCA_028287415.1 Bacillota bacterium
GGTCAGGTCAGGCATGTTGCTGATGGACAGGTGGGTGTGGCTCTCAGCATGGCCCAGTACCCAGACGGGTATCGAGCGGCAGTTGCGGGCTACGTCTGCCGAGGTTACGACCACGGCGCCGCCGCCGTCGGTCACAAGGCAGCAGTCAAGCTGGTGCAGTGGCTCGGCGATCAGGGGCGAGCTGAGCACATCCGCGATGGTGATGGGCTCCCGCTTGTATGCCTTCGGGTTCATGGACGCCCACTTCCGGGTCGCAACGGCCACCTCGGCCAATTGCTCCGGCGTGGTGCCATACTCGTGCATGTGCCGCATGGCGGCCAGGGCGTACCCGGTGACGGGGAGAGGCGGGCCGTAGGGCACCTCGAACTGGTCCGCCAGGGGGATCCCCCCCGAGCGGCCGAGGGAGCGGCCGCCGCCGGAACGGGGGGTAGCGCCGTAGGTGATCAGGGCGACCTCGCAGAGCCCCATGGCGATCATGGCGGCGGCATGCCCCACATGCGCTTCGAACGACGAGCCGCCGAGGTTGGTGCTGTCACTGATCTTGGGGCAGATGCCCAGGTACTCGGCCAGCAGCACGGACGGCGCCCAGCTCCAGTTGCTCCCGGCGGTAAAGACCGCGTCGACATCTTTGGTGGTCAGGCCGGCCTCTTGCAGGGCGGCCCTGGCCGCCTGCGCCTGGAGCTGTAGCACGGTCTTGGGAGCGACCATGCCGAGGTCCGATTCCGCCACACCGACAATGGCTGCGACTCGACTCATCAGTCCCACTCCCCGAGGCGAACCGTGCCCTTGATCAGGTTCTTGGCGATGCCGCGCTTCTGGATTTCGTCGGTGCCCTCGTAGATGCGGTACAGCCGGACTTCACGGTAGAGCCGCTCGATCGGCAGTTCCTTGGTGTAGCCCATGCCGCCATGGATCTGCATCACCCGGTCCGCAACCCGACCGACCACTTGCGAGCCGTAGTACTTGGCAATGGAGGCCTCATGCCGGTTGTCGAGCTTCTCGTCCTGCTTCCAGGCGGCGTGGAGCACCGCCCACTTGGCGGTCTCGATCTCCACGGCGCTCTCAGCGATCATGCCCTGGATAAACTGGTAGTCGGCGATCGGGTTGCCGAAGGCGACACGCTGCTGCGCGTACTCCAGACCCATCTGGAGCAGCCGCTCGGCCTGACCGATCGCACGGGCGGGAATCAGCACCCGGCCGTTGCCGATCCAGGCCATGGCCAGCTTGAAGCCCCAGCCGACCTCGCCGAGGACGTTCCGGTTGGGCACCCGCACGCTGTTGAAGTTGAGGCGGGCAGGACCCCAGGAGCCCATGGTCGGCACATAGCGGGAGGTCCAGCCCATGGCCCGGTCCACCAGGAAGGCGGTGATGCCGCCGCGGGCGCCCTTCTCCTTGTCGTTGACGGCGAAGACGATGCAGAAGTCCGCCTCGTTGCCGCCGGTGATGAAGATCTTCTCGCCGTTCAGGATCCAGTCGCCGCCCGGCTCCTGCACAGCCGTCATCCGGATGTTGGTGGCGTCAGAGCCAGCCGTCGGCTCGGTGATGGCGAAGCAGGACCGCCGCTCGCCGTTGATCGTCGGGACCAGATATTCCTGCTTCTGCTGCTCATTGGCAAGGAAGAGAATGTTGTCGGCGTTGCCACCGAAATTGAACGGGACGAAGCACTTGGCCAGCTCCATGCCGATCAGGGCGGTCATGGTGGTGCCGAGGGCGGCGCCGCCGTACTCCTCCGGGGTATTGATCCCCCAGAGGCCCAGCTCCTTGGCCTTGGCCTGGAGCTTCTTCACGGTGGCCCTGTCCGGGAACTCGTGACCGCGACCGGCCAGTTCCGCTTCCTGAAGGGCGGGCTCCAGCGGCATCAGCTCGGTCTTGATGAATTCCTTGACGCTCTCAAGGATCAGCTTCTGTTCCTGAGTCAGGCGGAAATCCATGGGTTGGCGACCTCCTTATGCTTTGAGAACCACCAGGGCGTCGGCAGCGCGCACACCCTGGCCGGCGGGCAGAACAAACAAGGGATTCAGATCCAGTTCAACCAGTCGATCCTGCATGGCGACAGCCATGTCACCGAGGCGGACCAGTGCGTCGGCCAGGGCATCGACATCGGCAGCAGGCCGGCCGCGGACACCGTTCAGCACCGACCGCCCCCTCAGCTCGTCAAGCATGCCGAGCGCTTCCGCCTTGTCAAAGGGCGGGAGGCGCATGGCCACATCCTTGATCACTTCCACCAGCACGCCGCCCAGCCCGGCCACGACCACGGGGCCGAAGTGCGGGTCCACGGTGACGCCGGCGATCATCTCCACAACGGCGGACACGTGTTCGCCGACGAGCACCCCCTCGATCGCGGCGTCCGGCTTGTACTCGCGCACGGATGCCATGATCCGGGCGTACGCCAATCGGACCTCCGATGGCGTGCGAAGATTGAGGGCGACGCCGCCTGCCTCCGTCTTGTGGGGCACGTCGGCAGCCAGCACCTTCAGCACAACAGCCCCGCCGATCTCGGCGGCGGCTGCAACCGCCGCATCAGCGTCGCGGGCGATCAGCTCACGGGGGGTCTGGATCCCGAAGGCAGCGATGAGGGCCTTGCTTTCAGC
>JAQBPS010000065.1 GCA_028287415.1 Bacillota bacterium
GTGGCGGAGAGTCAGCTGTGATCAACCCCGGAGCTATGATCGGCATCGTCGGGGGCGGGCAGCTTGCCCGTATGAGTGCCCTTGCTGCCCGGGCCATGGGCTACCGCATCGCTGTGGCTGACCCGGACCCTAACTGCCCCGCCGCCGGCGTAGCGGACGAGGTAGTGGTGGCGCGGCTGGACTCGCCGGAAGGCGTGGCGCCCCTGGCAGCGCTCTGCGAAGTCGTCACGTATGAGTTTGAGAACATTGATCCGACAGTGCTGCAACGGCTGGCCCGGGAGGTACCGGTGCACCCTGGCGTGCGGGTGCTGGAGGCGAGCCAAAACCGCATCAAGGAGAAGAGCAGTCTCGCCGGCATGGGCGTGCCCGTGGCGCCGTGGCGCGCGGTCCACGGAGCGGAGGACTTTGCGGCCGCCATCCGCACGATCGGTGTGCCGTCCGTGCTCAAGACGGCCACCGAAGGCTACGACGGCAAGGGTCAGGTGGTGATCCGCACCGCGGCAGAAGCGCCGGCTGCCTATGCGAAGCTTGCCGGGCGCCCCCTGGTACTGGAAGGTTTCGTCCCCTTTGAGCGGGAGGTGTCGGTCGTCGTCGCCCGCAATCGGCAAGGCGCTGTGGCGGCCTTTCCGGTGGCCGAGAATATCCACCGGCAGAACATCCTCGCGCTCTCCATCGTGCCGGCACGGGTGTCGCCGGAAACCGCTGAGGCTGCTCGCAGCCTCGCGGTCCGGATCGCCTCAGAACTGGAACTCGTGGGGGTGCTGGGCGTAGAAATGTTCGTGCTGGGGGACGGCAGCCTTGCCGTGAACGAGCTGGCGCCTCGCCCTCATAACTCCGGACACTACAGCATGGACGCCTGTGTGACCTCTCAGTTCGAGCAGCACATCCGGGCGGTCTGCGGTCTGCCGCTAGGGTCGGTGGAACTGCTCAGCCCCGTGGTCATGGCCAACATCATGGGGGAGGACTACCCGCTCAACGTGCCGGATGCGCTGAGTGACCCGCTGGTGAAGCTCCATCTGTATGGTAAGCGGGAGGCCCGGCCTGCGCGGAAAATGGGACATCTCAACGCGCTCGGTGCGACTGTGGCGGAGGCGCTGGCCCGCGCCGAGGCCGCCAGGGAGCGGCTCACAGCGAGAGGTTGACATGCCTCGGTGACTGGCTGTAAAATGATTCCAGAACATCTGTTTGGGTCGCACTGTGCCCGCGGAAACTCTACCGCCCGGGAAATCCCCGGGCGGTTTTTCCGTGTCCTTGAGGCCGGAGGAGGCCGATGTGGCGACACGTGCGGCACATCGGCCGACCTGCCTGGTGAACGGGGGTGTGTGCGGGGGGCGTCGGCCCCCTGCGCTTCGATACACCGGCATATCGACCGACCTGCTTGGTGAATGGGGGGGTGTGCGGGGGGCGTTGGCCCCCTGCACTTGGACAGGGCGGGGGGCGTCGGCCCCTTGCACTTAGAAGGAGGGGGGCGTCGGCCCCCTGCACTTAGAAGGAGGGGGGCGTCGGCCCCCTGCACTTAGAAGGGAGGGGGGCGTCGGCCCCCTGCACTTAAAGGAGGCGGTTCGTACGTTCGTACGGGTGCTGTGCTTTGCGCTGGAAGGCATTGAGGCCGTGCCGGTTACCGTGGAGGTCGACGTGAGCCCGGGGATCCCGGTGTTCGAGCTAGTCGGCCTGCCGGACGCCGCGGTGCGTGAGTCCCGTGAGCGGGTGCGGGCCGCCATACGGAACGGGGGGTGGTCGTTCCCGGCCCAGCGCATCACAGTGAACCTGGCGCCGGCGTACACCCGCAAGGGCGGAGCCGGGTTTGACCTGGCAATCGCACTGGGCGTGCTGGCAGCCGGCGGCCATCTCCCGCCCGGGGCGCTCCAGGGGGTGGCGGCGGCAGGGGAAATGGCGTTGGATGGCGCGCTGCGTCCGGTGCGCGGCGCCCTGGCCATGGCGCTGGCAGCGCGTGGGGCACCCTGTGCGGCCCTGATTGTCCCGGCTGAAAATGCAGGGGAGGCGGCCCTGGCCGGCGGCACCGTGCTCGCGGCGACCCACCTGGCGGACGTGGTCGCCCACCTTGCCGGCACGGGCAGGCTCCCGGTGGCCGTGGCCCCGGCCAGCACCAAGCCGTCTGGCGGCAGCCTGCCGGATCTGGCGGACATCAAGGGCCAGCTCATCGCAAGGCGGGCCCTTGAGGTGGCCGCAGCCGGAGGGCACAACCTGTTTCTGGTCGGGCCGCCCGGGGCGGGCAAGAGCCTGCTGGCGCGGTGCCTGCCGGCGATCCTGCCGGCGCTGGCACCGGACGAGGCGCTGGAGGTGAGCCGCATTCACAGCGTGGCCGGCCAACTGCCTGGCGGCCGGCTGATGAAAACCCGGCCGTTCCGCTCCCCGCACCACTGCGCCAGCCGCCCCGCCATTCTCGGGGGCGGAAGCCCCATTCGCCCGGGGGAGGTCACACTTGCGCACCGGGGCGTGCTCTTCCTGGACGAGCTGCCCGAGTTCGCCCGGCAGGTGCTGGAGGGCCTCCGGCAACCCCTGGAGGAGGGCAGGGTGCTGCTTTCCCGGGCCCAGGGCAGCGCCACTTTCCCTGCCCGTCCCATGCTGGTGGCTGCGGCCAACCCCTGCCCGTGCGGCTATCTGGGCGACAGCACGCACGCCTGCACGTGCTCCAGTATGGCGATCACACTCTACCGCTCGCGGCTATCCGGCCCGCTCCTGGACCGGTTTGACATTCAACTCTACCTCGCGCCAGTCCCCTACGAGCATTTCACCGCAGCTTCCGAAACGGGCGGAGCGGAGTCTTCACGGGTAGTGCGCACCCGGGTTGAGCGTGCCCGGGCGGTACAGACAGCACGGTTCCGGGAG
>JAQBPS010000072.1 GCA_028287415.1 Bacillota bacterium
CAGGCAGCGTCAGGGGTTAAGAGGAGGCACAGGTCGAGCCGGTCGGGGCCTGTGGGGGCGGCGCACAGACCCACCGCAAACAGCCCGGCGAGCGAGCCCGCGGGGGATGGGGGATCACCGGGGGCGGGAGCCATGGCCAGCACGCTGAAAGTGAAGCCTGCCGGCGTTCGGAATACCGGGATGCGCGGCCCCACTCTGGCCAGGGCGGCGGGCGCGCCGAGATCGACCTGGTAGGCCGGTTGGCCGCCGATCCAGACCGCGGTGACCGGCCAGGCGGTGGCGGCGTCCCCGCCGGGCTGCACCTGCTGGCGATCCGGAATCTCGTTGTAGGGGAGGGAGTCAAAGCTGACGACCACCGCTGTGTCAGGCGGGCAATGCTCCGCGAGCAGCATCGTGATTTCACCGGCCGCTGCCCCCGGTGCCGCCCCGTACGGGCAGAGCAGGAGTGCGGGGCGTCCGGTGGGCTGCTGAGCCACCCGGTCAAGGACTGCCCGCAGGAGGGCCGGCGTGACAGGCTGCCCCGCGGCGGGGCGCAGTATCAGCAGTTCAAGCGGCTCACCTGGTGCGAGCACCCAGGGGACATCCATGACCGCAAGCCGTGGGCCGGACGGCAGGCGGCGCCCGCTCACCGACGCCTCGAGCAGGCACGCGAGCGCCTCGGGCGCCAGGACCCCGGCGCCCCGGATCGCGCAGTACGGCTTGAGCGGGCCGGGCACTTCCGTATCGTCCAGGCAGATCGGCACCACTGAGCCGTGCTGACTCAGGGCCAGCAGGTAGTGCGGCTGCAGCAGCCGCTGGTCGCCCGCGGCCGCGGCGGACCAGAAGAGGAAGATGTGGCTGTGCGCCTGCACCGCCTCCGCCCACTGCTCAAGGGTGAACTTGCCGGGCTCCAGGCCATCCACGTCCAGCCAGGCGGTGACCTTCAAGCCGGCCAGCGCGGCCCGCACCTGCAGCACCCGCGCCTGATCGGCGGGGTGGTAGAGGATCAGGCACTGGGTCGTCAAGCTGGGCACTCAGCACCAACTCCTGTCAGCGCTCGGTGCGGGCCTTCGCCAGCGACCGGACCAGGCGGTCTGCCAGCGCGGGCAGCGCCTGGCCGTGGGGGGTAGACGCGGTCCGGGCCGTCAGGTGGGTGAAAAGCTTGAGGAAGCCGGGCATGGGCGTATCGTCCACGCGGATCGGCACGATGCGCCGCGTGACGCCCTCCAGGTGGCTGACGAGCGCAAGTTCCCGCTCCACGGCCACCCAGCGGGAGCTGGCGGCATGGCCCGACCAGACCAGGGCAAACATGAGCGTGTCCGCCAGGCCGCCCTCCAGGGCGGGCACAAGCCGCTGGCCGGGGTCGATCGCGTACTCGTCCAGAAAGACGTCAGTCACGCCACGCTCGGTCAGGGCCTGGTGGAGTTCCCGCACCCACGGCTTGTCCCGGCTGTTGTGCGAAAGGAAGACCTCTGACATTTCACGCACATCCCTATACATGTATTGCCATTCTCTACCAATTATGATAGCATATTTCCTGGTGGCGCGTACAGGGGACAATGGTGAAACGTGAGGAGGAGTGTACGATGAGCGGAGGATCACAGGCGCCGGCCAAGGCGACGAACAAACCCCGCCGCTGGTTTCGGTGGGCTGCCGGGCTCATAGCCGCAGCATCCTTGGCGCTGGGCGCCCTAGCCATTCGGCCGTCCTGGGCGAGTGCTGCCGCCGGGTGGCCCCTGATTGGCCCGCTTGTCACCGAACGCATTCTCAAGGATGCCGGGCTAAAGTGGGCCTATGACATCGGCCTGATGCAGCAGTCGTTGGCCGAAGCGAAGGATGGTGATACGACCGTCCGCATCCTTGGTGTCATTGCCAATTCTCGGCAGACCACCGTCCTCTATCAGGTGAGCGGGCTCCCCGCCTCGGCTGGTATCCAGCCGCATGCATATGTTGGCGAGCCCGGTGAGGAGAATTGGATCCATTGGGCCGGGCCGTCGGTGAAAACGGCGGACGGATTCGTCGCCACCTCATCGGCGATACCGACGAACGCCGATGCGAAACGCAATGTGATTACGGTCCAGTTCGGCGATAGAACGGTAGTGCTGGCGGTGCACGCCTCACCCGTCGACTCGGACAAGTTTTACCGTGAGGTGGCGGTTAACCGCAGCCAGGAGATTGATGGTGTGAACATCGTCATGGAGTCAGTCACCTATACCCCAGCTGAGACGGTGATTCGCTACCGCGACGAGGCACCTTCATTCTCAGGGCCAGTTGGGCGTGATGACTTTGGTGACCCGCGATACATTGAGAGCGCCGGTATGCGATACCAGGAGACTGGCGGCGGCGGCTACGGGCTTAAGATCGCCGCGTATGCTCCGGTCGAGGGGCCGATTACGTTCGTCGTTCCCAGGAGGATCAAGGGGGTACCGGTCGATTTGTCGTGGCCCCTACGCGCAGGCGCCCGCCAGCAGGTCCGAAACATTAGCATCGCATTGACCGGCGCCAGGCAAACGGACAAGGGCTTCGAGGTCACGTGGGAGAGCGGTGTCGACAAGCAGTTCGTCGGGATCTCTGACTTCGAACTGGTCGATGGAACCGGGCAAGTATACAAGAATCTTGAGGGAAGTGGGTCCGGCGGCCTCCAGCCGAGCATCACCTCCCGATTGCCGGCAGGTGTAACGCCCGTGGTGGTGCGGGCGAAGCAAATCGGCCTCCGAGTCACCGGCCCCTGGCGCTTCGAGCTCCCCCGATAGCGATCGTACCAAGGCCGGGCCGCCAATGCCCGGCCTTTGGCATGCCGTAAACAGTCCACTGCAGGAAACTTTTGTTTGCTCTGAGGCAGGAGTTTTCGCCTTCAGTCGCGTATTTTACCAAGCGACCCCTAGATCTATGGGCAGGTTCCAAGCGTTCACCCCTACATATGGGGCACTCGTCTGTGAAATCAGACGCTGACTCGAGGAGGCTTTTCCCGTGTTTATCACCATCGAGGGCGTTATCGGCGTAGGCAAAACAACGGTCACCCGGCTGTTGACAGAAGCCCTGCACGGCGAAACCCTCTTCGAGATTGTCGAGGAAAACCCGTTCCTCAAGGACTTCTACACCGACCGGGACGCCTGGGCGCTCCAAACCGAGACCTTTTTCTTGCTCAACCGCGTCAAGCAACTGGAGGATACCGCTAAAAGACTCAACGCGGGTTCCACCGTTGTCGCCGACTACAACGTCGTCAAGAACCGGATCTTCGCGGGGCTCACACTGACCGGCAGCAAGCGCGACAAGTACACCCAGCTGTTCGCCATCCTGACCGGTGATTTGCCCCGGGCGGACCTGGTGGTCTACCTCAAGGCGGAGCACACCACGGTCATGGACCGGATCCGGCGACGTGACCGGACGTTTGAACGGAACATGGACCCCGAGTATATTCGCCGCCTCGCCGTGGAGTACGGGCGCTATTTTGCTGAGCCGGAACTGCACTTCGGCGCCACCAGGATCCTCGAAGTGGACACCACCCACACCGATCTCATCAACGATGCTGTGGACAGGCAGGCGTTTATCGAGCGGGTGCGCCACGAAGTGAATCTCGTCTGCGCCCGCACTGCGTGAGCCATCGAAGGAGGAGCCGTATGTTCCGCATGACCAACGCCCACCTGCGCCCGGAGCCTCGCGGCTACCAGTTCGTCACGGTGATCGGGAACGTTGGGGCCGGTAAGTCCACCCTGACGCGGGCCCTTACCGAGGTGCTCGGGTACGACGCCAGCTTTGAGCGGGTCGACAACAACCCGTACCTGAGCGATTTTTACCAGGACCAGAAGGCCTGGGGCTTTCACCTGCAGATTTACTTCCTCGGGCAGCGCTACAAGGACATCACCAAGATTCAGGACGCGGGCCGGAACCACATGCAGGACCGCTCGATTTATGAAGATGTCGAGATTTTCGCCCGGTCGCTCCATGACAGCGGCAAGATGACCGACAGAGATTACCAGACCTATCACGATCTGTTCCAGCACATGGTCGGGCAGCTGATCAAGCCGGATCTGGCCATTTACCTGACGGGCAGCCTCGATACGATCCTGCGCCGGATCGCCCTGCGCGGACGCGAGTCCGAGAAAGCTGTGCCCACGGCCTACTGGGCGCAGCTGCACGAGCGCTATGAGCAGTTCATTACCGGATATGACCACTCGCCGGTTCTGTGGGTTGATATTGACCGGTTCGACATTTACAAGCATCCTGAGCACCTCGGGCAGCTCACCGGCGAGATCCGCCGGTTCCTCGGCCACCGTGAGTCCCTGGTTGCCGGGTAGCATAACATTCTGGCGCGTGCCGATCGGCAGGCGCCTTTGCATCTGAAGGAGGTGGGTTCCCATGCAGCTCAAGCTGCTGGTTGAGACAGCCATACTGCTGGCGGTCTCGCAGTTCGTTCTGGGAGTGGCCGGGTACCTGCTGAAAGGCATTTCCTGGGCGGCCCTGCCCGTTGTGTTCTTCCTCGGCTGGATGATCGTCCGGACCGCCCGGATTTTCCGGGAGGAGATGGGCCGTGCGATGCGGCGCGGGGTCTCCATGACCCCGTGGGTCACCGCCCTGGTGGTGGCGGTGCTGTGGCAGCTCCCCGCCCTCGCTTGTGTGCCCGCCTGGGCCCCGGCCCCTGCAATCCGCCTGTGGCAGGGCGCCCTGCTGCCGATTCCCGGCACGCTGGAACTTCTGGGTAGCCATTGGCTTCAGGTGGAGCCGCTGCTGTGGCTGATGATCCCGGTGGAGATCGCCCTGTTTGTCTGGGCGGCCGCGCGTAATGTGATGCCGGTCCGGCGGTTCGTGCCTCAGAGCGGCGTAGCGCTGTCTGCCGCCGGCGCCCGCGGCGGCAGCGGCGAATGGGTCCCCGCCCGGCGTCGCAAGGACATCAGACGCCGCCAGTCCGCAGCGGACCTGGAAGAGCAGCCGGAGGCCGAGCCGGACACAAAGGAGTAACCCATGGCGCTTATTCAACGATGGCTGAGGTGGGCATCCCTGCTCCTGGGGCTGCTGCTGCTCTGGAATGCGGTCACCATGACCCCGGCCACCGCTGCATTGTGGCGCCTGATGTTTACCCGCCTGCGCCAGGAGGGCGCCTTCGGCGTCGGTCTCTGGGACGGCAACGCCAACGTGTTCGATTTCGGCCAGCTGGAGCCGGGCGATATCGTCCTGGGCGGCAACACCGGCTCATCCTGGGGCAACTGGACCCACGCCGCACTCTTCCTGGGCAACGGCGAGGTGATGGAGACATTCCTCCAGACCGGCGCCACGCCCGAGCCGGTCAGTCGCTACAACAATTACTACAGCCATGCCGCAGCGCTCACGGTCAAGCTCCCGAAGGCGGTCAAGGAGCAGGCGGTCGCCGAGGCCCGCAGGCTGGTCGGCAAGCCCTTTTATCTCCTGGCCCCCCGGAACTCGACCACGCTCTTTTACTGCTCCAAGGTGGTCTGGTATGCCTACAAGCGGGCCGGCGTGGACATTGAGCCGGACCATGCCTATTGGATCATCCCGGACCGGATCACGCAGGGCGAGTGGGTCGAGCCGATCCAGCCAAGCCGGAGGTGAGCGCATGTTACGCCAGACACTGCGCCTGATCGGAACGCTCCTTGGCCTCCAGTTCGTCCTGGGCGGCGTCGCCTTTTTCCTCGCCGACTACCGGTGGATCGCCGCCGTCGTGGGGCTCGCCTTCCTGGTGCTCGTCGCCGTCACCGGCTGGAGCTTCGCCGGGGAGGTGGACCAAAGCCGCTGGCGCACCACACTGATGGTGCTGCTGGCGGGCTTGATCTGGCAACTGCCCGGGCTTCAGGGCACGTTCCGGTACCTCAGCGACACGGCAGGCTGGACGGCGTACGACGGCATCACAGATCTTCAGGATTTCCTCATGGAGAGCTGGCACACGGTCGCCCTGCCGCTCCTCTCGGCCATTCCGCCGGGCGTGGTGGGCGGATACTACGCGCGGTACTACATTGCTCTGGTGTGGCTCTCACCCTGCTTGATTATCGTGCTGATCGCTGCTGCACTGCTCCGACCACTGCGCTCTGCCCGCTGACGGCAGGGCGTTTTTTGCTGCCATCAAGGACGTGGCCGCTCATGCAATAATCTATGGGCGAAAAGGCGATTTGGTAATATCTGGAGAACAATCCTTATGATCACCTGTGCGGGGGGCACGTCGCACAAGGTTGACATGGGGGGTTGGACCATGGGAGCGCATGAGCGGGCCATGCATGAAACGTTTCTCGTGATCAAGGCTGCACCCAATGATCTGGGGAGCCGGCCGCTGAATGGCCCTTTCGCCACGGCGGACGTGAGCGTCGGGCCGGACGGGCGCCCCCGGGCAGTCGTCTGGAACCTGGGCACGCGCGAGGTGACGGGGGTAGTCACCGAGTTCGCTGCCATTGCGGCCGGTCTCGCCGTCCGTCCGGAGAACGTCCGGTCCGTCGGGGTTGGCAATCCGGCCATCATCCCGGCCAATAGCTGCGTCACCGTCAACTGCACCAGTGTGTGGCAGCGCACCACCATTGCCGACATTCTGATCGTGACCGCCTACCACCCGCTGCAGGACCAGGTGAAGGCGCCCTGCGACCCCCTGGTGGACCGGCACGTCGGGCAGATGAACTATGCCTGGGCCGGCAGCTACGAGGGCCGGCTGGCGGGGCAAAACGGCCTCAAGGCAGCCGTGCAGATCCGTCCGGCGAACAACAAGCTCTTCCGGGTGAAAGTCTTCATCGAGCAGAATGGCCGCCTGCCTTCCAACCCGCAGGTGGACCGTACCATGGCCCCCAGCGGCGCCACGTTCCGATGGCAGGAGCACCTCGCCAGCAAGAAAGAGGACTGGGACCTGACGCTGCAGGACAACATGCGGATGAAGATCCACTGCCGCTCCCGCTTCCCCGACGAGTCTGGCCGTACGGAGCCGGAGCTTTCCGGTATGCTGGAACGGCAGTAACCGGAGTTTTCCGGGTGTGGGTATCATTGGCGATTCGGTTGTGCATCTTAACCAACATCAGGCGGTCCGGGCGGTCCGAGCCCGGGCCGCCTGGCGCGCTGTGCGCACCCTGCTGGCAGGGGTATCCTCCGAAAATGGCCTGCCACGGCGCGAATCGCGTTAAATTGTGGGGCTCTGGGACTTGACTCCCGGAGGTGGTTTTTTTATCATAGGTAAGGGTGTTAGCACTCAGACACCGTGAGTGCTAACGAGAACTCGGACATTTCCTGAGGAGGGACCGTAGTCACATGAACATCAAGCCGTTGGGCTCCCGGGTGGTCATCAAGGCGCTCGAGAAGGAAGAGCGGACCAAGAGCGGCATTCTGCTGCCGGATACTGCGAAGGAGAAGCCCCAGCAGGGCAAGGTTATGGCCGTCGGTACCGGCCGGGTCCTGGAGAACGGGACCAAGGTCGCCCTGGACGTCAAGGAAGGCGACACCGTCATCTTTTCGAAGTACTCCGGCACCGAGATCAAGATTGACGGCGAAGAGTACATGATCCTGGACGGCGACCGCGACGTGCTCGCGATCGTTTCCCAGGGTTAATACGGAGGTAAAAACGAATGCCTGCTAAGCAGATTCTGTTCGAAGAGAGCGCCCGTCGCAAGCTGGAAGCCGGCGTCAATGCTCTTGCTAATGCCGTAAAGGTGACCCTCGGCCCCCGTGGCCGCAACGTCGTCCTCGACAAGAAGTTCGGCGCTCCCGCAGTCGTCAATGACGGTGTCACCATCGCTCGGGAAATCGAGCTTGAGGACCCCTTCGAGAACATGGGCGCCCAGCTCGTGAAGGAAGTCGCCACCAAGACGAACGATATCGCCGGTGACGGCACCACCACCTCCACCGTGCTCGCTCAGGCCATCGTCCGTGAGGGCCTTCGGAATGTCACCGCCGGTGCCAATCCG
>JAQBPS010000092.1 GCA_028287415.1 Bacillota bacterium
CCCCGTAGAGCGCGCCAACCACCAGATTGAGCCCAGCCGAGATCACGCCGATCGCCAGCGATATCCGGCCGCCGTACCAGACGCGCGTCCAGATGTCGCGCCCGAGCGGGTCCGTGCCGAACCAGTGTGCCTTGGTGGGGAGCTGATAGGCTCCGCTGAAATCGGTCTTGTGGTAAGTGTAAGAGCTGACCATTGGTGCGACGATCGCGAATAACGCGATCACGGTGAGTACCCCAAGGCTGATCATGGCGACGCGATTCTGCTTCAGACGCCGCCAGGCGTCCTGCCAGTAAGACAGAGACGGTCTGGTGATCCGCTCCCGCGCTGTGCTGTCCCCGACCTGGCGCACGAATAAATCGCGGCTGAGTTGCAAACTTGCTCCCTCCTTAGCTCTTGCCGCCGCCAACCCGAATGCGGGGATCAACAAACCCATAGGCGATATCGACCAGGAACAGGGCGAAGACGAGCAGTGCAGCAAAGAACACGGTCGTTCCCAGGATTACCGTGTAGTCGCTGTTCGTGAGACTCTGTACGAAATGCATCCCCAGGCCGGGGATCGCGAAAATCTGCTCGATGACCAGCGAGCCCAGGAGCGTCCCCACGACCGTAAAACCAAAGAGGGTGACGATGGGCAATATGGCATTGCGAATGGCATGCCGCCAGACGACCTCGTACCCGGACAGCCCCTTGGACCGCGCGGTTTTGATGTAATCCTGATTCAGGATATCGAGCATGCTCGACCGCATCATCCGGGCATACACGGCGAGGGTGCCGATCCCCAGGCAAAACGCGGGCAGCAGGATCTGCCGCCATTCGCCCCAGCCGCCGACCGGCAACAGCACCTTGCCCGTCCACCGTTTCCACATGACGCCCAGGAGCAGCTGCAGCAGGGTGGCGAAGACGAAGCTGGGTACCGAGATTCCCAAAACCGAAGCAACCATCGCCGACCGGTCCGCCCATTTGTTTCGTTTCAGCGCTGCGAGCACGCCCAGCCCGATGCCCCCGGGCACCGAGTACAACAAGGACCAGAAGCCGAGTTGTGCGGAGACGGGGAAATGCTGGCCGATCAGTTCATTCACTGTACGTGTCTGGTTGCGCATCGAGACGCCCAGGTCCCCGTGAAGTAAATTCTTGAGATAAATCACGTATTGTTCGGGCAGGGGCTTGTCCAGGCCATACTTGGCCTTGAGGTTGGCCAGGACGACCGGCGTCATCCTGTCGTTGGAAAAGGGGTCTCCGGGCACAGCGTGCATGATGACAAACGTCAGGGTGACGATGATCCAGAGAGTCACTATCATGAACCCCAGCCGTTTCAGGACATACAGCGCCAAGCTTTACACCTCCACGGAGAAGCAGGGTCTAAGCCAAGCCCCCTCCCGTCGCGGAGGCCCTGTGGGCCTCCGGACGGAGGGGACCCGCGAATTCACCGCGCCTGGGCGGGGTTACTTCTTACCTTCGACGTACGCGGTCTTCAGATTAAGCCCCGGACCGATCGACAAGCTGTAGACACCCTTTACCCACGGCTTGGAGACGCGGGCCACGGTGCGGTGGTAGACCGGGATGATCGGCAGTTCAGTCATGAGCAGCTTCTCAGCACTCACGAGGAGGTCAAGACGCTTGTTCACGTCGGGCTCTGCAGCGGCCCTCTTCAGCAGGTCGTCGTACTCGGGCTTCTTCCAGCCCGGATCGTTGAAGGAGCTGTCCGACTTCCACAGGTCGAGGAAGGTGGTCGAATCGTTGTAGTCAGGGCCCCATCCGGCAAAGACCATCTCATAGTCCTTCTTCTTGGTGCGGTCGAGGCGGATCGCGAATGTCACCTGGTCCAGCTCCACCTTCAGACCGGGCAGCGCATCCTGCAACATGGCCTGAATTGCTTCACCGATCCGCTTGGACAGGTCACCGTCGTCGATCAGCATCTTGATGGTGATTGTGCTCTTGCCGGTCTCCACCTTGGCGGCGTCCCAGGCCTTCTTGGCCTCGTCCTTGTTCGGCGTCGGATTGAGCAGAACGCCTGCGGCGGACCGGAAGTCCTTGCCCTCGACGCCGGAGTTCAGTGTGGGCGGCACAGCGCCTGTGGCCGGCAGAGAGCCATTCTTAAGCACGGTGTCGACGAACGCCTTGCGATCCAGGGCCAGACTGATGGCCTTGCGCAGGTTGATGCTCTTGAACGCATCGTTCTTTGTCTGGTTCAGGACGATCCAGAAAGTGGAGAGGTCAGGCTGGGTGCTGAACCCCGGGTCGCTCTTGTACTTGTCGACGAACGCACCGCTGAGAGCCACGCGGTCCAGGGCGCCCGTCTCATACATCTGCACCGAGGTGTTGACGTCCTTCACCATCTTGAAGTTGACCTTTTCCAGCTTGACCTTAGCGGCATCCCAATACTGGGGATTCTTGGTGATGACGAGGCTGTCCTCATGCTTCCATTCGGAGATCACGAACGGGCCGTTGTAGACCATCTTGTCGAACTCAGCGGCATATTTCTCCTCGAGCTTATCGCCGACCTTGGTATTGAACTTGGTGACGATGTCTTCCCGCTGCGGCAGGAAGGTCGGGAAGCCCATCAGCCCGAGGAAGTAGGGGGTGGGACCCACCAGGGTGACCGTGAGGGTGTTGGCGTCAGGGGTCGTGATCGCGACCTTGCTCTTCAGGTCGGCATACTTGGTCGCGAAGTCAGCGGCCTTGAGATCCAAGGTGTTAAACTCCGCGGCGCCCTTAATGTAATGCGTGAAGAAGCCATATTCAGCCGCAGTGTTAGGGTCGGCCGCCCGCAGCCATGCGTACTTGAAATCCTGGGAGGTCACGGGCTTGCCGTCGCTCCACTTCGCGTCCTTGCGCAGCTTGAACGTGTAGGTCAGCCCGTCCTGGCTGATGTCCCAGCTCTCAGCGACGCCTTGCTCGATCTTGTAGCCCTCAACCGTGCGGGTCAGGCCTTCGTTCACCTGGTTCAGGACGTCGAACGACACGGTGTCCGTAGTCGTGACAGAGTCCAGTTTCGGCGGTTCTGAACCCAGGTTCAGCGTCAGTTCCTGCGTGTCAGCGGTCTTGGTCGGCGTGACCGGCGGCGTGGTGCCGCCTCCGGTGTTCTTACCGCCTGTACAGGCGGTAAGCATCAACGCACTTACGGTGGCAAGAGCCAGCAACCTGCGGATGCTCTGATTCACTGTGTGTCCCCCTCGTTCGCTATATCGTAATCAACAAGGTTTATCCAGCTGGAGCAATCCCAGCTGATAACCCCTGTCACTACCAACGATATTACCCGTTTCCCTGAGTAATCAATGTTTAACCAACATTTGTATTTGGAATTCTTCGTAGAATCCGAATTACCTTCTTGTCGTGTAATTTTTTGTTACAGAATTTGCTTTAACCTATGGAATAATCAATTCAATGAAATAGAGGCCGCCTGATGGCGGCCTCTGCGTTTTACTCGCTATTCCGGTTGCTCCGGTTCCGGGCCGGCTGTGACCACAGATAGGCGGTCCAGGCGAAGGTGTCTGGAGGCAGCTGCCTGGAGTTCCTCGGCGGTGAGGGCACCAATCAGGGCCGCATGCCGCTCCAGGTAATCGAGGCCAAGCCCCAGCCGCTCGAGCTCGGACAATCTGGCGGCAACGCGCTCCGGCGATTCGTGCTGCACGGCGGGGTAATCCTCGAGGAACGCCTTCAGTGCGGCCATCTCCTCCGCCGGAACCGGCTCGGCCGATAACCGGCCCAGTTCCTTGTTCATCGTCTCGACGGCGAAATCAAGTCGGGTGGGATTCACGCCAATATGCGCCGTCCAGGGGCTTGGGCCGGGGGCGCCGGCGAACGAGGCGAACTGGTAGTAGCTGAGGCCATAACGCTCGCGGACGTCCCGGAACAGGCGACTCGTGGCGGGAGTGCCGTTGCCGCCGAACAGCGTGGCCAGGAAGTCGAGTGCCAGGAAGTCGGGGTGGCTGCGCGCCACCGCCGGCCAGCCCAGGGCGATGTCGGTCTGGCTCTTACCAGGAACCGTCACGTGCTTGCGGACATGCTCGGGCGCCGGGGCGGGCGGGATCTGTACGCGCCCGGCGCCGCCGGTCCAGCCGTCAAAGGCCCGCAGGAACGCCTCCCGCACCTGGCCCGCACCCACATTGCCGACGACGGCGACGGTGGCTCCAGCGGGGCCGTAGTGCTGCCCGTGGAAGGCCGCCAGGTCGTCCCGGGTGAGGCCCTTCAGGCTCTCCTCGGTGCCGCTCGCCCGGCTGCGGTAAGGGTGCCCCTCCGGGTATAGCTGCTCCATCAGCTCCCGGGAGGCTACGGAACGGGTGTCATTGTTCGACTCGCGCACCGCGACCAGCAGCCGCTCGCGCATGCGGTCGATCTCGGGGGCCGGGAAGCTGGGGCGCCGGATCACCTCTGCGAGCAGGCCGAGGCCCGTCTCCAGGTCCTCAGGCAGGCATTTGAGTGTGCCTACCGCCGTCTCGCGCCCGATGTCGACGCGGATCGACATGCCCAGCGCGTCGGTCTTCAGCGCCAGCTCATCAGCCGTGAAGGCTTCGCTGCCGCGGTTCAGGAGCTGGGCGGTCAGCTGGGACAGCCCTTCCTTCCCTGCCGGGTCGTGCACGGCGCCGGCCTCGATCTGGACCCGGACCAGCACGCTGGGGATCGACTGGGCGGGGTAGACGAGCAGCGCTGCCCCGGCGGCCCCAGGCAGATCGCTGCGCACGATCCGCTCGGTATCCAGAATCGGGCCCCGCTTGCCAGGCTTCGGAGGCTCGGCTTTGGCCTCGCTCTCGGGGCGCTGGTAGGGCGGCGTGGTGCCAGGGGTGGGCTCGCCGGGGCTGGGCGCGCTGCCAGCGGGTTGGGACGGCTGGGTTCCGGGCGCCGCCGCACCGGCCTCAGCGGATGCTATCCCGGCCACCTGCGCCGGTTTGGCCTCCGGCTCAAACCAGCCGATCGTCCGCCGATCGGGCGCCAGATAGGCTTGGGCTACGCGAAGCACATCTCCGGCGGTCACCGCTTCAAACTCCTCCAAAGATCGGTCGAAGCGCTTCACACCGCTGGTCATGGCGGTCGACCCGAGCAGCGTAGCCTGGCTCATCGCACTCTCCATTCCGTAGACGAACTGGGCCCGGACCTGTTTCTTCGCCCGCTCCAACTCATCCTGTGGAACTTGCTCCTGCCGGAGCGCCTCCACCTCATCAAACATCGCCGCTTCCAGCTTCGCCAGCGGCACGCCCGTGACCGGCGTCCCGCTGAAGAGAAACAGGCCGGGGTACTCCAGGGACCAGGGCTGACCACTCGCTGAGATGGCGATGCCAGCATTCACCAGTTTCCGATAGAGCCGGCTGGACCGGCCCATGCTGGCGCCGCCACCCATCATGGCGAACGACGGCCCCCCGGAAAGCACAGCGGCCAGGATGGTCAGTGCTGCCTGGTCCGGATGGTCGGACCCCGGAATCTTGTACCCGGCCATGAAGTAGGGATTCGGGCCGGGGCGCCGCACTGTGACCCGCCGCTCTTCGTCCTGCTCGGGCTCCCGCACGGCCAGCCGCTCCACACCGGCACCGGCCTCCAGATGGCCGAAGTGCTTCTCAGCCAGCGCCAGCAGGCGGTCGGTCGCGAAATCTCCGGCGACCACCAGCGTGGCATTGTTCGGGCGATAGTAGCGGCGGTAGTGGGCCGTCAGCGCTTCAGCCGTCGTCCCACGGATATCATCCTTCGAACCGAGCACCGCGTGCCGATAGGGGAACTGCCGGTACGCCTCGTTCATGAAGGACTCAAAGAGCCAGAAATGCGGGCTGTTCTCACGACCCTCACGCTCGCTGACGATGATGCCCCGCTCCCGCACCGCCAGGTCCGGGTCGAAGGTCATGTTCACCATGCGGTCCGCTTCCACTTGCAGCCCATACTCCAGATGGCGGGCAGGCAGGACTTCGTAATACGCTGTGTAGTCATAGGAAGTGAACGCATTCCACATGCCGCCCCGCAGCTTGACCCCTTCCTCCAGGGCCCCATGGGGAAAGCGCTGAGTTCCCTTGAACATCATGTGCTCGAGGAAGTGCGACAGGCCCGTTTTGCCGGGCTCCTCGTTGCGGCTGCCGACCCCGTACCAGACCATCACACATGCGACCGGCGCATGGTGCAGTTCCCGTGTCAGAACCCGCATGCCATTCGACAGCCGATCCACCCGTGTCGGTGCCAGACTCCCGCCCACTGAGTCCCCTCCTTGCCAGTCATGTTACTTTATGTACCGGGTACAAAAGAGCGCCCCCAATGCGGAGGCGCTGTTGAGCCTACTGCTGGCGCTTGTTGACGCGGCGGTCGAAAAGGTAGACCAGCCAAAGTACCAACGCCAGAAACAGGACCACTTTCAGGCCAAAGGCCAACGCTCCGCCCACATAGGGATTCCCCGAGGTCTGCGCCACAAACCGTACGATCGCCACGCAGAAGACCACGAGGATCACAATCCCAATGGACTTACGGAACTTGTTACGAAGCATCGCCGCCATCTCTCCTTCGCTTAACCTTTCCGCGGAGCGCGGTCAGAATCCTTCACCGCAGCTTGCGGAGAAACGCCTCTGGGTTGGCCGCAAAGGCAAAGCGGCCGGCGACAAGCGCGAACGCGTGAGATGAGCACCGGGTGCACTCGTCGAGGCACTCCGCCACCTCGACCACCCAGCCCTCCTCCTTGAGCTGCTTGATGACGTCAGGTCGCCTGGCAAGCTGATTGCTGGCGCAAATCTGCAGGCGGCGCCGGCGCTTCGGTTCAGACATATGGGCCACCCTCACTTATCTACTTCCGTTTATTTTAACTGCTTCCACCGGTGCCTTGCGCCCGGGGGCGACCAGACCCCCGCCCACTGCTGTTCCGGTGTCGCCAAGCTCAGATCTACCCGTCCTGACGGCATTGTTGTGCCATTATGCTTTCGCTGCTGCGCCCTCCCTTCCTCCCACACGCGAAATTACCGTTTTGAGCCTGCTGCCTTTGCTCCAGAAATCACGAAAACCACCGCCTTATGGCGGTGGTTTTCTCGATAAATAGTTTAGGCGGCGACCTACTCCACTCGCCTCGTCAAACCCCCACCGTTTCCGAGTTGGGTAGCAACCGCTTGACGGAAACGGCGCGGCTTTTCCTTCGGCTCCCCACGCGCGAGTCTGCGCCTCGACCGTGGCAGCAGGTCGCTTATATGCCGAAACCCACCGACCAAAGGTCGGTGGGTTTCTTGGCTATAAAGTTTGGGCGGCGACCTACTCTTCCACGCTCGAAGCGTAGTACCATCGGCCCTGAGAGGCTTAACGGCTGTGTTCGGAATGGGAACAGGTGATCCCTCTCGGCATAGCCACCCTAAATCAGTCAGTGTTCGCACACTGAAAACTACAAAGTGGTGATTGTCAAACGAGTAGAGACTGTATAGGTCAAGCCCTCGGCCGATTAGTACCGGTCCGCTCCACGGCTTACACCGCTTCCACTCCCGGCCTATCTACCTGGTAGTCTTCCAGGGGCCTTACTATCTTACGATATGGGAGATCTCATCTTCAGGACGGCTTCGCACTTAGATGCTTTCAGCGCTGATCCGTTCCGGCCA
>JAQBPS010000167.1 GCA_028287415.1 Bacillota bacterium
CTGCGCTTTTGGGTATAATGAGTCCTAATCGTGCAGCGACGAAGGGGGACACGGGATGCCGTCCGTGGTCACCATTGCCGGTATTTATAGCGGGCGGTGGATGGAAGGTCCGGGACCGGGCGCCGAGGACGAATACGTGGTGTTGGTCAATACCGGCGACGAGCCGGCGGAGATGCAGGGCTGGTCCCTGACGAACTTGAAATGCGACCAGCTCGATCACTACCGGTACATGTTCCCTCGCTTCCTGTCGAACGGTGATGCCTGGGCGCTGGCGCCCGGTGGCATGATCCTGCTGTATACGGGGCGGGGAACGAACGGCTGTACCGCAACTGCGGGCGAGGCCCGGCAGTTTCGCTTTTTCCAGCACCGGTTGGCGTGGATCTGGGCGGAGCCGGGCGATACGGCTTGTCTTTACGACCGGGACCGGCAGTTGGTCACCACATGGGCGCTGCCGGAGGTTCGCCGCAAAGTTTGAATACTGGACTTTAGCGAGGGGCGCATAAGCGCTCCTCGCCTTTTGCGCGTCCGGGTCTGCGGGTTGCTGTCCGCTGATTGATGCCGTTCATCTCTGCCAGGCGATATGACAAGGCGCCCCATCCGGGGCGTCTTTTGTTTACCTTGCCGCAAATTCAGAGAGGAGAATATTCCTATCAAACAGAAATAACTGTCTCAAAATATGCTGCATCTGTCATGCGTGAAATGTAGGAGGGGGCCGCATGTCGCAATCGCCGCTGATGGCCGATAAGCTGCTCAGAGCTGTACGGCGACTACAGGAATCAACGGACCGCACCAGTAGCTCGCTCGGGGAGGTCGGCAAGGGGGTCGAAGCTCAGGGGGAGACCCTCTCGGTCGCACTCACGGGCGTGTCCGACCTGGCCCGCCTGTCAGAGGACGTCCTGCGCTCCCTGGAAATGGCCCGCACCTCGGCCCAGGACAGCGTGCGGGTGGCCTCCGAAGGATCGCTCTCCGTGGAGAACTCCCTGGCGAAGATCGAAGCGATTCGCAGCTACACGCTGGCCGCAGAGGAGCAGGTGCGGGAACTGCTCGCCTCCTCCGAGCAGATCGGCAAAATCGTCGGGATCATAAACCGTGTCGCCGATCAGACGAACTTGCTGGCGCTGAATGCCGCGATTGAGGCGGCACGGGCGGGGCAGCATGGGCGTGGTTTTGCTGTGGTCGCCGGCGAGGTGCGGCGCCTCGCGGAGGAATCCCGCAAGCATGTGAAGGAGATCCGCACCGCGATCCAGGAGATCCAGGGCGGCGTGACCAGGGCTGTCGAGGCGATTCACCAGAACGTGAAGGGCGTGGAGGACGGGGTCAAAGCGACCGCGGCCGCCGGCAGGGCTTTCCAGGCCGTGGTCGACTCGGTCGACGGGTTTAACCACCAGGTCGGTCAGATGGTGGCCAGCCTGGGACAGCAGGCGGCGCAGGCCGAGCAGGTCAGCGAGTCGGTCGCCGGCGGGCAGGCGGTTGTAGAGAGCGTGCTTGCGGTGCTCCAGGTGCTCTCATCCGGAGCCGAGCAGCAATCGGCAGCCGTGGGGGATCTGGAGCAGCTCAGCCGCTCCCTGCAGCTCATGGTGACGCCTGACTCCGGCACCGACATCGCAGCCGGCGGGGATGTGCTGAGGACGGCTCAGGGCAGACCTGAGACCCTCGACCCCGCCCACTGCTCTGACCAGGCTTCCGGTAACATCGTTCATAACCTCTACGACGGACTGGTGCAGTTCGGTGGCGATGCCCGGGTGATACCCGCCCTGGCCGCTGGCTGGGAACTCTCAGCGGACAGCCGCACGTGGCAGTTCGCCCTGCGCAAGGGGGTCCGTTTTCACAATGGCCGGGAGGTCCGCGCCGAGGACGTCAAGTACTCGCTGGAGCGGATCCTGAACCCGCGGGTGCGCAGCCCGCATGCCTGGCTCCTGGAGATGGTCGACGGCGCACGCGACTATGTAGCGGGGCACGCCGCTCACGTGCATGGAATTCGGGTGAACGGGCCGCACAGCGTCACCATCGCACTCGAGTACCCGCATAATCCGTTCCTTCTCCAACCTGGCTTATGTAGGGGCGATGGTCGTTCCCAGGGAGGCGGCGGACCGCGCCGACTTTGCGCGGTGCCCGGTCGGAACCGGGGCGTTCAAGCTGGAGTCCAGCGACGACCAGCGGGTGGTGCTGGTGGCGAACACCGACTACTTTGAGGGCAGGCCTTTTCTGGACCGGGTAGATGTCGATCTGGCCGCCAGGGGTGATGAGTACGCGGACCTGTTCAGGGCAGGTCAGATCGACTCGATCGCCACCAATGCCGATTTTTTGAAGGACCCGGGCCTCGCGCAAAGGGTCGAACTTTGCCCGTCGCTCTCGGTGCAGTATATCGGCATGAACTTCCGGAGGCGGTCGCTGGCGGACCGGCGGCTGCGGCAGGCGGTCAACTACGCGATCGATAAAGAGCGGATCGTCGCCACCTATGCGGGGCGCGCCCGTGCGGTGGCCGGGCCGTTGCCGGCAGGCGTGTTTGCCCATGACCCCGACCTCAGGGGATACCGCTATGACCCGGCGATGGCCCGGCGCCTCGTCGCAGAGATCGGCGGGGTGAAGGAGCCGCTCAAGTTTCATTGCCGCTCGGGGCGGGAGGCTGAGGAGCGTGCGGGGCTGATCAGTCAGATGATCAACAGCATCGGTGTGCCTTGCCAGCTAGTCGTGCTGCCGCCGGCGGAGTTCAACCGGGAAAGCAGCATGGCGCAGGCGGATCTCTACATGATGGGTTGGATCGGTGACACGGGTGATCCGGACAACTTTTTGCAGCCGCTGTTCCACTCCCGGTCCGGCAGCGATGCGGGCAACCGGGGTTCGTTCCGGAACGCCGAGGTCGGCGCTTTAAGGACGTATGGATCAGCCGGCAGGGCATGCCGCTTGAGGAAGCAGCGGATTGATGTGAAGGTGGCTGATGGCCGGCGTGCTCTGCACGCCGGCTGTTTGCTTTCGCTCCCGGAAATCTCCTGGTTGACGACTCTACGTGATCATGGTAAAGTAACTCCTCGCCGGCACCATCAAATGCGTGACAAGCTGGCAGTGGTGCGGGTTTCGGTTATATGCACTCGATGCCGATTTCCAGGAACTGGACGGTTGACGGTGGCGGCCAGACCTGCTAATCTATAAAAGCTGTCAGCGACGGCAGCAAGCTTCGCACCTTGAAAACTAGACAGTGTAAAGAGAAATCGCTAAGCGATTGAAGCTAAGAGCCGAACAAATTTTCTACGGAGAGTTTGATCCTGGCTCAGGACGAACGCTGGCGGCGTGCCTAAGA
>JAQBPS010000127.1 GCA_028287415.1 Bacillota bacterium
CTACCGGCCCGAGCTGGCCTTCGCGCGGTCGCTCTATCAGTAAGTCAAACGGAGGGGTGATTTGCCCCCTCCGTTCTGCTTTGTTCAGATAAACGGGCTGAATGGGAAGATCCGAGCCAGTTCCGGCTCGCTGCTCGGGCAGAGTAGTTCTGCTGCGGTCTCCCCCGACACCGCCTCGGCAACGGCGGGACACCACTCGGTGATGATCTGCGCCAGCACGCACAGGTCGACCACGGCGCCATTGGCAAGGGTGACCGTGTTCGGGCCGCAGCCGGTGGTCGGAAACCCTACTGTAAGCTGCGGCTGGGGACAGAACCACTCAGTCCGTGTCGAAAATCTCTCGGCCATAGGTCTGGACACCCCCTCGATCCCAGGTTATGTAAACCCCTGGCAGAAGGTTCGTCCCGGGGGGCGTGTCGAAAGCTCATACGAAACTACTGTATGCGAAGGGGTGTCCCGTGTTGGCTACCCTCGAGACGACGGCACGGCCGTCGCCCGCAACCTTTGCGGAAGGGCTGCGGGCCGCCGGGCCAGTCGTGCTGGGCTACCTCCCGATCGGCTTCGCCTTCGGCGTGCTCGCCCGCACGACCGGGCTGACCGTTGCCGAAGTCGGCCTGATGTCGCTGCTGGTCTACGCCGGCTCCGCGCAGTTCATTGGCACTGGCATGATCGGGGCGGCCGCCGCCGCACCGGCGATTATCTCTACGACCCTTCTCGTCAACCTGCGCCATCTGTTAATGAGCACGGCCCTCGTGCCTTCGCTCAAGGAGAACGCAGCCTGGCAGAACAGCCTCCTTGCGTACGGCATCACCGACGAAACCTTCGCCGTGAACACGGCGATTCTCCAGGGCCAACCGGCCAGCGTCTCCTTTATCGCCGGCGTGCACGTCGCCTCGCACTCGTCGTGGATTGTCGCATCGGTCGTCGGCGCCCTGGCCGGCCAGGCGCTTGGCGACACAACTGCCTTCGGGCTCGACTTTGCCCTCCCCGCCATGTTCATCGGCCTGCTGATGCCGAACATGCAGGGACCTGACCGCAAGGCCCGCGTGGTGTGCGGGATTGTAGCCGCCGCCGCCGCGGTGGGCGCCCTGCTCGTCCGGCCGGGAGCGGACTGGGCGATTATCGCGGCCACAATTGTGGCCGCAACGGTGGGGGTGCTGTTCTCATGATGACCGTCCGCCCCGCCATGCTGGCGCTCTTTGTGGGCATGGCCCTGGTCACCTACCTGCCCCGCATGCTCCCGCTGGTTGTGCTGAGCCGCTTCCGGCTTCCGCCGCTTGTGCTGAAGTGGCTGAGCTTCGTGCCGGTCTCGGTGCTGGCAGCGCTGCTGGCCAAGGAGCTGCTGATCGGCAAGGAAGGGCTCGCCTTGCCGCCGGCACACCCGCAGTTGCTGGCGGCGATTCCCGCCTTTGCAGTGGCGGCGTTCACCCGGAGTCTGATGGGCACCGTGCTCGCAGGCATTGCCGCGATGGCGCTGCTGCGCCTGGTGCTCTAGGACCCCGTTCCGCACATACGAGGCCCCGCCCCCGCTGAGAAGCGTGGGCGGGGCCTTTGCGTGCATCAGAACGTCAGGCGGGGTTTCAGCTTCTCCAGCAGCGCCCGGTCCACGCCCTTGACGGCTGTCAGCTCATCGAGCTGCCGGAATGGCCCTTTCTGGACGCGGTACGCGACGATTGCCTTTGCGAGCGTTGGCGTGATGTATGTCACCCGGTCCAGGTCGGCCACGCTCGCCGTGTTGATGTTCACCGGCCGTGCCGTGGCGGCAGCCGATCCGGAAGCCGCCGCAGGAGCCTTGGCCGGGGCCTTGGCGGGCGCCGCCGCCGCCTGGGCCTGCACCTCCTTGGCTTCCTGCACGGTTGGCACGTAGATCTTGTCGCCGTCGTTCACGCGGGCAGCCAGGTTGAGTGCGTCGGGCATCGCACCAGGCAGTGCGCCCCCGGCCGCAGCGACGGCGTCGGCCACGCGGGCCCCCGCCTCCAACGTGAAGACCCCGGCGCTTGTGACGGCGCCCGCCACATGGACCAGCACCTCGGCCCTGGGTTTCTCAACCGTCGGCAACGCCGATGCCGATGCCGATGCCGATGCCGATGCCGATGCCGATGCCGATGCTGGCGCCGCCGCATGACCCAGGTCGGCCGCCGCTGCGGCTCGCTTCTCCGCCTGGAGCCGCACCACCCCCAGCCACAGCAGCCCGGCACCCAGCGCCACAACCAGGGTCAGGACCGCATACCGTACCGGCCGGCTCACCTGTGGTCGCATTACCCATACCCCCTCCAAGGGATTGGGTATTCGACATTTTACCATTTATTTCCTGCCAGCTGACCGGGCGATGAGTTGCCCGAAATCGCCGACGAGCTGCTGATCAAATCTGCGTGCCAATCCGCACAACGGCATCGATAGGGCAATTCCGCTGATTCGTCGGGCAAACCCACACCGCATAGGCCTGAAAGCGTATACAGGAATACAAAGAGCGACTCACGGGGGTATGCCAGTGCACACGGTGGAAGGAATTGAGGTGCGCGGCGCCGTCGCCGGCAAGTTCGCGGATATTCTCACGCCGGCAGCGCTGGCGTTTGTGAGGCAGCTTCATCAAGCGTTCAATCCGACCCGGGAGGCGCTGCTCAAGCAGCGGGCAGAGCGGCAGGCACATCTGGATGCCGGCGAACTGCCAGACTTTCTGCCCGAGACCCGCCACATCCGGGAGGCTGACTGGCAAATAGCGCCCACCCCACCCGACTTGCAGGACCGCCGTGTCGAGATCACCGGCCCGGTCGAGCGCAAGCTGATGATCGATGCGCTCAACTCGGGCGCTCGCGTTTTCATGGCCGACTTTGCGGACGCCAACGCCCCCACCTGGGAGAACGTGATCCAGGGGCAGGTGAACCTGACCGACGCCACCCAGCGAAG
>JAQBPS010000135.1 GCA_028287415.1 Bacillota bacterium
CCCGAAACCGGCGGCCGGAATGGCGCCGCCGAAGCCCCCGAAGACTGTGGCCGGGTATCCGTAATTCATGTGCAGTCCTCCTATGGCAGGCTGGCGGGACTTGTATCGGCCCCCTTGTACACTATGAGGACAGGGCGGGGCGCGTGACACGTTTGCCCGTACCGCTCCGTAGACTGGTAGCGCCGCAAAGTGAGAGGAGGAGAGCGATGACGCAGACGTATTCCACGCTGCGGCGGGACGCCGCCCACGGTCGGGTCTACTCCAGTCAGTACAGTTCGGCCATGGCGGTGCCGCCTCTGAGGAGGGGAGGCTTGCCGGGGCGGGTGATGGTGCCGGCGGCGCCGGTGGTGCCGGGCGCGGTGGCGCAGGTGCCGGTGGCGCAGGCGCCGGTGGCGCAGGTGCCTGCCGCACAGGTGCCTGCCGCACAGGTGCCTGTCGCACAGGTGCCTGTCGCACAGGTGCCTGTCGCAGAGGTGCCCGTCGCACAGGTGCCTGTGGCACAGGCACCTGTGGCGCAGGTGCCGTCCGCCCCCGTGCCGGCCTCGCCAGACCTGGCGGGCCTGGCGCGCCTGGCGGGTGTGGCCGGCTTGACGGCGCCTGCGCAAATGGTCCCGGGCATGGCGGCGCAGGGCATGGCGGCGCAGGGCATGCCTGCGGCGGCGCTTCAGGCAATGGCAGGCCTGACGGCCCCGACCAGGGCGCCGTCGGCCCAGGCAGCGGCTGCCGGCCCGGGTCCCGCCGTGCTACAAGCCGCTGCGGCGATTACACAGAGCCTCGGGCTCCAGCCGAACGCCCTGGCGCCGGTCCCCGCCCAGACGCCGTTACCCGCCCAGACTGCTTCAGGCGTGCCCGCGAGTGCCACCTTCAACCTGACTACCCACGGGCTCCCGGGGGCGGCCCGCATCGCCCCGGGCGGCGCTTCCGGCACGCTCACCGTCGCAGCCCGCCCGGGTGGCGGCCACTCGGTCACCGGCACCGTCCAGGGCGTGCGGCCCCTTACGGATCCCGCGCTCCGCCCGGTCTGCTGGCTCATCCACGATCTGACGGTTCCGCACGACCTGTCGCCCGCCGATCTGGCTGCTCTGCCCAGGGGCAGGACCGGGACCGGCAATCAGCCCGGGACGGTGTTCACCATCGATGGCAATGCACCTACATACACACCTGACTGCAACACCATCTCGATCTGCATCTCGCCAGGCAGTTTCAACCCGGACGCTGACGGGACCTGGAAATTGGACGGCACGATTGACGCTGGGACCAACCTGGCTTTCCATCCCCTGGTCTTCCTCGGCCCCGCGGCCCTGGCCGACATCAACGCGCCGATGCCCACCGGCACATCCGCCCGGATCCTGACGGATCTGTTCATGCGCCCTGCCACCGTCCACCCCGCACTGAACGGGCGCACCCAGTTTCCGCAGCGGCTGATGGCGATCGTGCGGGACGTCCTCAGCAACTCTCCGGAGCCGGCTTTCCTCTCGCCCGACCGGTTCACCCGGGCCGCTGTCGCCATTGAGGGGCTCGTCCGGTCGACGCCAAGTTTGATGCCGAGCCGCGACACCACGTTCCTGTTAGCAAATTAACCGGCCACAGGCTGATGCCGTGGGCCGGCGCATGAAGACGGCCCTCGCCCGATAGGAGCGAGGGCCTTGCACTTTCTCAGACCCCGGCTGATCGGAGAGCGCCCTTCAGACGCTCAGCGAACAACTCGGTGAACCGGGTCTGCTGGAAGCCGCCGCCGGTCATCGCACGGAAGGCGGCCTGGAGCTCCGGCCCGGCCAGGGTCGAGGCGGCCAGGGCGAGGGTGCGGGTCCGGCGATCATCCCGCAGGAGGGGGTCCAGCTGTTCACCCAGCGCACCCCTGACGGCCGGGGTCTGCACCAACTGCCACGCCAGATTCATCCAGAATGGGTGGGGCTGGCCGGGGTGACCCTGGCCCTGCGCCCCCATCGCCGCGGGCATCGCTGGTGCCGGCAGAGCCACGTGCGGGGGACCCTGCGGCCCCGCCTGCTGCTGCGGGGGGAAGCCCTGCGCCTGCTGCTGCGGGGGGAAGAACTGCTGCTGTGGCGGCATCGGCATGCTCCCCGGCATGGGTGGGATCTGAGGCGGGGCGCCGTACGCCGGCACCTGTCCCGGCGCCGGACCCAGCATGCCGGACTGGCCCTGGCCACCTGGCATGCCGAAGTGGCCCAGGCCGGGCAGGTACCCCTGCGGCCCGGTCAGGGTCTGCACCCCGGGTCCCCCCGGTGCCGGCATCGGACCCATCGGCCCCGCTCCCGGCGGCGGTGCGCCACCCGGGGCCCCGCCGAAGCCCGCCATCGGCCCCGGCCCGACGGGGCCCCCGGGCCCCAGCCCCCGGACGTCGAATGGATTCGGGAACCCCTGCGGCAGCGGCATCTGCGGCAGCCCCGGCAGCGGATGCGGCCCCCCCGTCATCACGGGCGGCGCCACCCCGCCGACGGAGCCCATCGACACCCCGGGCACACCCCCGGTGCCGGCAGCCGTTGCCCCGCCCGGCCCCGGTCCCAGCGTCGCCGGACCGGGCATCTGCGTCACCTGCGGCGCCAGCGGGGCCGGAGCAGCAGGATACCCCTGATAGCCCGGGTATGTACCGGGCGCGGGCGGCGCCCCCATCTGCGGTGCGGCATACGCATACGGATTCGGGGCGGGATTTGCGGCGGGCGGGTATCCGGCGGGCGGCGCCGTGGCATACTGCGTCAGACTTGGATTCACACCGGGCGGATAGCCCAGCCCGGCCACCGACGGAATCCCCGGTACCGGAGCGCCCCCGGCGCTCATGGGCCCGGCGGAGTAGGGGAATGATTGCATCGCAGCGACCTCCTCAGGTAGCGAGGCTCCCCCTCGCACGCATCCATGCGGCATCGTCAGGCAACAGGCTCGCGCCCAATGTATGCCGCAGTGACGCGCAGCGTGTGAATCCATCCGCATCCGCTCGCAGGGAAACCGCCGCTGGAGGCGAAGTATGGAAGCATCCGGGGCATCAGGGAGGCTATCGTCCGTGCGCAAGGTCGCACTCGTCGTCAATACCGACAAACCCAAGGCTGTTGCAGCCGGTCGCGATATTATCAACTGGCTCGAGGGCCGCAAGATTCAGCCCATGATCGCGCCCGAAGGTGCGGCCAAGGTGAACCGGCCGGAACTCGCGGTGGTCCCCGGCCAGGAATGGGAGACCGCCGAGATGATGATCGTCCTCGGCGGCGACGGCACGCTCATTCGAGCGGCACAAACCATCGCACCAACCAACGTGCCCGTCCTCGGCGTTAACACCGGCCACCTCGGCTTCCTTACGGAGATCGAGCACGCCGAACTCTTCGACCATCTTGATGATTTCCTTGATGGCCACTACATCATCGAAGAACGTATGATGCTGACCGCCCGCGTCGAGCGGGAGGGCCGGCAACTGACCGAGATGACCGCCTTGAATGAAGCGGTGATCGCAAAGGGCCCGAGGGCCCGGCTGATCCATCTGGGCGTATATGTAGGCGACACCCAGGTGGCCCAGTACCCGGCCGACGGCGTGATCCTGGCCACGCCGACCGGCTCCACCGCATACTCCTTCTCCGCGGGCGGCCCGATCGTCGGCCCCACAGTCGATGTACTGCTGGTGACCCCCATCTGCCCGCATACCATGAATTCACGCACCATGGTGATTCCCGGCAATGAGCAGGTCAGCATCGTCGTCATCGAGAGTCCCGGCGAGGTGGGTCTGTCGGCGGACGGTTCGGACCCGTACCCCCTCGCCAGGGGCGACGTGATCCGCTTTAACCGGGCGCCGCACTATGCAAGGTTTATCCGGCGCCATCCCCACCGTTTCTACGAGGGGCTCCGGGAGAAGTTGGCCAACCCCTGGCGCTAGTCGCATTCAGTTTTGCATATGCACGTGACCGGTTATTTATGCAGGAGTTCGCCGGGGGCTTAGAGAACTAGCTCCTGGTGATACTTCAGCTAGGGGTGACGAGCGCGTGAAAGCACGACGCCAGGCGAAAATACTTGAACTGATCAAGCACCGGGTAATCGAGACGCAGGATGAATTGGCCGAAGCCCTCAGCAGCCAGGGGATTCCGGTGACGCAGGCCACCGTCTCCCGGGACATCAAGGAGCTTCAGCTGACAAAGGCGCCGTCCGGGGACGGCCGCTACCGCTACGCCATGCCCGAGGAGATGCCCACAGCCTCCTCCGACAAACGCCGGCGGATCTTTCAGGAGTCCGTGCTCGGTGTCGACCACAGCGAAAACCTCATCATCATCCGGTCCCTGCCCGGCACGGCGCCCGGCGTCGGCTCCGCCCTTGACCACCTGGGCTGGGAGGAAATGATCGGCTCAGTCGCCGGCGACGACACGGTTCTGGTAATCATTAAACCGAAGGATGTCACCGCCGAGGTGGCGGAGCGTATCCGCAGCCTTATGCATTAAAGGCTTCCGCAGGCAGGTGCCCGTTATTATAGGAGGGTCATCCTGTGCTCCTCGAAATCGCGATTGAACAATTTGCCCTGATCGAGTATGTGCGCCTCCAGTTTGCTGGGGGCTTAAATGTGTTAACCGGTGAGACGGGCGCTGGCAAGTCGATCATTCTTGATGCCGTCCAGGGTGTCCTCGGCGGCCGCATCTCCGCGGATGTCGTCCGCTCCGGCGAGGACAAGGCGGTGGTGGAAGCGGTCTTCGACCTGTCCGCCGAGCCTGAGAAAATCGCAGCCCTCCGTGACCTCGGCATTCCGGTGGAGGATGACAACTTGCTGCTCGTTCGCCGGGAGATCGGCCGGATCTCGCGGGGCGGCATCCGGGCCAACGGGCGGACCGTCACCGTGGGCATGCTGCGGGAGGCGTGCGAGGGCCTCGTCGACCTGCATGGCCAGCATGAGCACCAGAGCCTGCTGCATGTGGAAAAGCACCTGGACCTGCTGGACCAGTACGGCGGCTCGCTGCTCCAGCAGGAGGGGAAGAGCATCGACCTGCTGGACCGCTACGGCGGCGGGCCGCTGGTCGGTCTGCGGGATGAGCTGGGCAGCGTGGTGCAGGAGCTTCAGCGCGTCCAGGGCGAGTTGAAGGCGCTTCTGGGCGACGAGCGGGACCGAGCCCGCAAGGAGGATCTCCTGCGGTTCCAGGTGGAGGAGCTGACGGCAGCCAAGCTGGTCGTCGGCGAGGAGGAGGAGCTGGAGGCGGAGCGGGGCGTGCTCGCACACGCCGGCAAGCTCAAGCTGACCGCTGCCACGGCGCACGCCAACCTCTACGAGGGCAACGGCCGGCAGCTCTCCGCGAACGACCTCCTGGGCCGGGTCAAGACCGACCTGGAAGATGTGATCCGGCACGACCCGTCGCTCGGGGAGGCGCTGGAGCTCGTCGGTTCGGCCCTGGTGCATGTGCAGGAGGCGAGCCATGTCCTGGCCGCCTATCGCGACCGTATCGATGATGACCCCAGCCGGCTCGCCCTCGTGGAGGCCCGTCTGGACCTGATCTCCGGCTTGAAGCGCAAGTATGGCGACTCGGTCGCCGAAATGCTCCAGTACCTGGGCGAGATCTCGGCGGAACTGGACCGGCTGGAGCACAGCCAGGAGCTGATCGACCAGCTGCACCAGGAGGAGGCGGGGCTCGGCGCCCGCACCGAAGCGATCGCGCACAAGCTGACCGGCGCCCGCCGGACTGCGGCCGGGGAGCTCGGGAGGCGGGTCGTGCGGGAGCTGGCTGACCTCGGTATGGGAAATGCCCGCTTTGAGGTGGTCGTGGACCCGCCGGCGGGTGCGTCCTTTCACGATGTGACGGCGCGGGGCTGGGACCGGGTCGAGTTCCTCTTTTCGCCGAACGTGGGCGAGCCGCTCAAGCCCCTGGCAAAGATCGTCTCGGGTGGTGAAATGAGCCGGATCATGCTCGCCCTCAAGGTGATCCTTGCCCGGGTGGACGGCGTGCCCAGCCTGGTTTTCGACGAGATCGACACGGGCATCTCCGGCCGGGCGGCCCAGGCGGTGGCAGAAAAGCTGGCCCGCATCGCCGGCGACCGCCAGGTGCTGTGCGTCACCCACCTCCCGCAGGTGGCCGCAATGGCGGACAGCCACTACCTCATCACCAAGCAGGCGGAGGACGGCCGCACGGTCACGCACGTGGACGAACTGGATGAAGCGGCCCGTGCCGACGAGCTGGCGCGCATGATCGGCGGCGCGGAGGTCTCGGCTTACACGATTGATGCGGCGCGGGACATGCTTCGGCTGGCGCACACGCATAAGCACCGAGTACGGGCTGTGTGAGTTTTTCTCAGTGATCAGGTAACGATCGATCCACCGTTCACGAAAAGAATTTGGCCTGATATGTAAGACGAATCATCCGAAGCTAGCAACACGTAGACAGGTGCCAATTCAAACGGCTGCCCTGGCCGTTGCATTGGCACCACTGTTCCAAATGTCTTTACCTCTTCTGCTGTAAATGCGGACGGGATCAGGGGTGTCCAAATCGGTCCAGGCGCTACCGCGTTTACCCGAATCCCCTGGTTGGCAAGCGAAAGGGATAATGAGGTAAAACTGCTTTCGTCATATCAAAAAAAGAAATAATATTTGTTTGAAAGGTATTCATCAACTGTGCTTTAGTAATATCCATAATGCTGTTTTGATGATACTGTACACCGTGGTTATTCACCAGGATATCTATTCGTCCAAAGGCTTTTAAAGTTTCCGCCACAACGTACTGGCAAGATTCCTCCTCTCTTAGATCTACCGCAACGGTTAGACAATGACGGCCAAGATTGCTAATGATTTGCTTCGTTTCGGCCGCATCTTGGTGTTCGTCCAGTCAACTTTCCGCTTCCTGAATAGGCCGGATTTTCGTAGATTGGCCGAGGCTCCATTACATATTCAAAACCTGGATGCCTGTTTTGATGCTGTGGCGGAAAGACTAAAGGAACATTTGTGCATTGCTGTTCCCAACCGATATACGGATACATGGGATACGTCATAGTTCTTCTCCTCCCGGACTGCAATCTCATAAATCATTTTATTCTGTTGGAACTAAACAAATGCCTATGTGAGCAAAGAAGGCCCTCGCTATATTCTCAACACGTGGAGCATTTTTACTGCCACGGATTTCACGGATTACACAGATTTCAGGAAATAACACAGATTTACCGGACCAAATATCTATTTTGTTCGGTAATCCGTGTCCCGTTTTAAAATCCGTGGAATCTGTGAAATCCGTGGCCATAAAATGTCCCATTCCCTGTGAAGGCGCACTCAGGTGTTTAAAATATGTATATAAATACCTGAGTGCCGCCCTTCAGATGGTCGCCGTAACTAATCCATGCTACTGCCGGAAATCAGCGTACTCCGCAAATCCGCGTCAATAAAATGTCCCATTCCCGACAAAAAGGCCAGGGAGCTAAACCGCTCCCTGGCCTCACTCATCACTCATCATTGCACCACCAGCTCAGCCGTCACCACCAGTCGATCCGGTGCGTTGCCGATGTAGATCAGCGGCCAGCAGCTGATGAGGGTGATCTGCGGTCTCCCAGTGGGGCTGAGTACACCCACATCCGACTGGTTCACCACGCGCTTTTGCGTTACCTTGTACTGCAAATTGCCCATGTCGCTCTCCACCCGGACCTCATCGCCGGTCTCCAGTTCGTTCAGGCGCCAGAAGAAGTAGTCACGGTGGGCGGCCACGGCGCTGTTGCCCATCTCCCATGGAAACGGCGTGCCTTCAACGTGGCCGGGCGCCTTCTTTAACGCTGCGTCACTGGTGCCGTACACCACGAAGTTCATGACCTTGATGCGGGGGATGATCAGCTTGTAGATCACCTGGCCCTGCTTCGGCTCCACGACCAGTGGTGCCGAGCCGGGCGCGGCAGGGGGCTGGCTCGCGTCCGAGGGTCCGGGCACCGCTGCTGCGGCGAGGTGCAACTGCCCCTGAGCCAGTCTGGCCTCGCCCCACAAGCCGACCGCCGCAAGAATGCAGGCCGCGCCGGCGGTGAGCAGCAGCTTGGCCATGATGTTCCGTGCGGACATGCACCATCACCCTCTCGGAATAATCTCATCAGTATTGATAGTGTACCACAGAAAGAGGGGGTGGACCGGGCACTGTGGCAGGGGTAATACGATTAGTAGCGTCCCTAAACCTGTATTGAAACAGGTAGTTAATCTTAAATAATAATTGTGTTAAAAGTCTTGACATATTTCGATATCGTTGATATATTGATTGCTAAGAACCTCAACCGCCTCAGTCGGACCGACTCGGGCGGTTTTTGTCCTCTTGTTATGCGGTGTAATCACTTTAACGGTAGTAGTACCGGGAACCACAGTGAATCAGGCCTTTTAAGGGAGGACCCGTGAATGATGATGAACGTTAGTCGCTCACAGCGAGTGGTGCGAATGTTAGCCCTTCCAGTTCTGGTAGGCGCTCTGATAGCCGGACCTACGGCTTTTGCGGCAGGTCAAGCGCCAGTGAACCTGGGAACGGCCGCCAATTTCGCGGTTTTGGCTGGCTCCACGGTGGTCAACACCGGTTCCAGCGTCGTGTCCGGGAATGTCGGGTTGAGCCCTGGCCTTGCGGTCACAGGATTTCCGCCCGGATTAGCGCACGGGACGACACACGCGGCTGACGCTACCGCAGCCAGGGCCCAATCCGACCTGACCACAGCATACAACGATGCCGCGGGACGAACACCCGCGACCACCGTCTCCGGGGACCTGGGCGGTAAAACCTTGGTCTCTGGCGTCTACAATTCAGCGTCGTCGCTTGGGCTAACCGGTACACTCACGCTCGACGCCAAGGGCGACCCCAATGCGGTCTTCGTCTTCCAGATGGGTTCCACGCTCACCACGGCATCGGGCAGTAAGGTGAGTCTGATCGGCGGGGCCCAGGCTTGCAACGTCTTTTTTCAAGTCGGTAGCTCTGCGACGATCGGAACGACCTCTACCTTCAAGGGAAACATCGTGGCCTTGACATCTATCACGCTGACGACTGGCGCGACGGTGAACGGCAGGGTGTTGGCACGGAATGGTGCGGTGACCTTGGACTCCAATACCATTACAATGGCGACTTGCGCGGCTTCGACGCCGACCCCGACCCCGACGCCGACGCCGACCCCGACGCCTACTCCGACGCCGACCCCGACGCCTACTCCGACCCCGACGCCGACCCCTACGCCGACTCCTACGCCGACGCCGACTCCTACGCCGACGCCGACGCCGACTCCTACGCCGACTCCTACGCCGACTCCTACGCCGACGCCTACGCCGACCCCGACGCCTACGCCGGCCCCGACTCCGACGCCGATCCCGGCGGCGCCGACTCCTACCCCGACCGTGCCGACGCA
>JAQBPS010000158.1 GCA_028287415.1 Bacillota bacterium
AAGGCAGCCACGGCTGGCCGGCACCGATCCAGAGCGGCAGCGCTGCGCACACCACCAGGGCAACCGTACGGGCCACCGACCACCAGGCGTTGCCGGTGGTCTGGGGCGACTCCGCATCCTTGCCCGACGTAGGCCCCGCATCCTGCTCCTCCGGTTCCTCGTTCGCCGTGGCCGCCGCCATGCCGAAACCGCCGAACACGCCACCGACCAGCGCCCCCAGCGACCAGCCCATCACGGTCAGCGTGGCGCCGGCGCCGAGCCCGGCCGCCAGGCCGCCGACCAGGCTGCCCAGCCCGACCAGCAGCGCCGACGGCACGAAAATGCTGATGAACTTGGCCAGCAGCAACCGGGGTGTCGGAATCGCCGCCAGCCGGTACAGCAGGACGGTCTTCCGCTCCTTCTCAAAGACCCGGATGGGCCAGTGCCCGAAGGCGATGAACCACGAGAGCAGGGCCAGCGCCCCCACAAACTGCACCACCCGGACCATCGGCTGGCCCGCCATCGACCGACCTGCGGCCAACACGCCCACCGTGCCCGCCGCCCAGATCATCAGCTGGATCCTGGCAATGCGGGAGCGGTACAGTTCCAGCCACTCCCGGGAGAGGACCGCCCGCAGCACGCCCTCGCCGATCGGCAGCCACATGGACCGCCCCGGCCGTTTCACATCCGTCTCACCCAGCTCCACTACCTGATAGAGGCCGCTCCGGTAGAGGTCCTCAACGGCCGCGGGCCGCACGGCGAGCGTGCCGAGCAGCACGAGACCGGGCACGCCGGTCAGCAGCACCACCAATCCGCCTACGCTGGTCCGGTACTGCCGCATCGTCAGGGCGAGCTGCGTGACCGTGCCGCCCTCCGACAGGTAGATGATTGCCCAGGTGGCCATCGCCAGGGTCAGCGCCCCGAACACGAGCATGCCGTTGCGCATCGTCTTTGGCGAGTACCGGCTCCAGAAGGCCAGCAGCAGCAGGCCTGACAGGTGGGCCAGCACGCCGATTGCGAGGCCGTAGATGAAGAGCAGCCCCATGGCGCCCCACCGGGCGCCACCCGGCACGATGCGTGAGTAGATCCACGCCCACATCAGGGTCGACCACGCCCGGGTCGGTACCGCCTCGATCACCCGGCCGAGAATAAAGCTGATCGGCCGCGCCGGTGAGATCTGGAACAGTGGTACCATCAGGCCCTGGTAGAGCTGCCCCTGGCCCCGGGTAAAGCCGTACATGAGGCCGAACCAGGCCATCTGCACGCCCATAATCGCGAGAATACCGCCGATGCTGTCGCTGCTCGCCCCCGCCGACATGGCGGGCGCCCGTCGTGCCACAAGCACGATGAAGATCGCCTGGACCACCAGCATGATCACGGCCGTCTTCATGCGTGAGAAGCGGTAGGAGCGGTTGTAGGTGGCCTGCCAGCCGGAGCGTGCGATCGCGAGGGAAGTCCGCATCACCTCGCTCATTCCGAGACCGCCTCCTCGATCGGGACCGGCGCTTCCTCCCCCGTCAGCGTCAGGAAGATCTCCTCCAGATTGCCCGCCGGCTTGCCCGCCAGTTGGGCCAACTCGGCCAGTGTGCCGGTGCAGATCAGCCGGCCGCGGTGGATCAGGCCAATCCGATCCGCCAGCTCCTGCGCCACGTGCAAAATGTGCGTCGTCAGGAAGATGGCGGCGCCGTGGCTCGCCATCGTGCCGATCAGGTCTTTGACCTCACGCTGCGCCCGTACATCCAGGCCGTTTGTGACCTCGTCAAGCATCAGCACCGGCGGCCGATGCAGGAGCGCCGTGGCGATCGCCATCTTCCGCTTCATGCCCAGCGAGAAGTCGCGGATCAGCTTGTCCGCCGCGTGCGTCAGTTCCATCATCGCCAGCAGCTCGGTGGCGCGCTGCTTGCCCTCGGACCGGCTCATGCCGTACAGGTCGGCCATGAACCAGAGGAATTCCTGTGCGGTCAGCAACTCGTGGAGGATCGGCGTGTCGGGTACGTACCCGATGGCGCGCTTGGCCTGGCGGGGCTCCTTCCAGACGTCGTGGCCGGCGATCAGGACGCGGCCTTCCGTTGGGGGCAGCAGACCGACCATCATCTTCATGGTCGTCGTTTTACCGGCACCGTTGGCGCCCAGGAAGGCGAAGATTTCGCCTGGCTTTACGGCAATGTCGAGCCCTTGTACCGCATGATAGTCGCCGTAATCCTTCCGGAGGTTCTCCAGCAGGATGGCCGGATTCTGTGTCACGATCATTCATCTCCTGGATTTTAAACAGAGTCTGCTTAACAACTTTGGACGATTCGGCAGCGCGTCGCGATCTGCCTGCATCCCGCACATTTTTATTGCCGAAGCGGTTGGCGGGTTCCGACTAGCAGTTCGTTTTGGACACACTAGCGTCACGAGCGACCCGTTTTCAGGAGGGATCAGTCATGGTTCGGAACTACGTGCGCCGGCTTGCTGCGCTGGGCCTGGCGGCGCTGGTGTGCGCGGCATCGGCGCCGGCCCTGGCAGGCAGCGGCCGTTGGGCGCCCTCGCGCGAGACAGAGGACGGCGCCCCGCTGATCAATGTGGCGGCGGCGGCGACGGAACCGGAGTCGATGGGGCAGCTGGATCTGCGCCAGGTTGAGGGGTTGCCGGACGCGGAGGCTGCGGCCGGCAAGGACGCCCCGGTCAATATCAAATCGCCGTCGGCGATTCTGATCGAGGCCCGCAGCGGACGGGTGCTGTTCGAGAAGAACTCACATGAGCGCCGCAACCCTGCCAGCGTTACCAAGATTATGACCCTGATCGTGGCATTCGATGCCATCCGCGGTGGCAAAGTGAAACCGGAGGACAAGGTGTTGATCTCGGACGAGGCCGCGAAGCAGATCGGGACCATCATCTTCGCGGACAGCGGCGAGACATTTGCCCTCGCGGACCTGCTCCGGTCGGTTGCGGTGGGCTCGGCCAACGATGCGGCCGTGGCGGTCGCCGAGCACGTCTCCGGGTCGGTGGAGGCGTTCGCCCAGGCGATGAACGCGAAGGCGAAGGAGCTGGGCATGAACGACACCCAGTTCCAAAATCCGACGGGGCTGTCCGCCGAGAACCATCTGACGAGCGCCTACGATATCGCCATGATGAGCCGCTATGCCGCCAACAATTACCCGGAGCTGGTCAGGCTGACGTCGGTTTATGGCGACGACCTCCAGGTGCCGTGGCGGAAGAACGGCCCGACGTTCCGGCTGTGGAACAATAACAAGCTGCTCACCTGGTACCCGGGAGCGGATGGGTTGAAGACCGGGTGGACGGAGGCGGCGGGCTACTGCCTGGCGGCGACCGCGGTGAAGAACAAGGTGCGGATGATCTCGGTGATCATGGGCGCGGAGA
>JAQBPS010000213.1 GCA_028287415.1 Bacillota bacterium
GAAACCAGCGACCGACGTGGCCGCCGCCGTATAGCGGATACCCGAGGATCGGCCATTGCATGAGGTTCCAGCCGTAGTGGAGCCCTGTGACAGCAGCGAGTCCAAACCTGACATACACAAGACCGGCGAGGACGGAGAAGAGGAGCAGGTTGACCGGGGTCCATACATTCACGACTCCATTTGGAACGTGGGCCAGTGTGAAGACGGCCGCGGAAATCCCGACTGCCCAGAGCAGCCCGACTCGGGGCGTCAGGTACCCCACCACCAGGCTGCGAAAGAGCCACTCCTCGCCCAGCACCAGTGCGAGCATCACTACCGGATTGGTCGACCACAGGTGGCTGGGCGTGCTATCGGGCCCGTGTCTCCGCAATCGCACGCTCCGTAACAGCGCCAGCACGAGCGTGATCAGCAACACCTGGCCCCCGCCGATGGCCGTCCACCCCAGAAAGAGGTTCACAGCAGCGCGCGCAGTTCCTCGGTCAGCTGCTCCGCCAGGTCCGGCCGGCCGTGAAACTGGGCCGGTGTGTTCTGAAAGAGCGCGATGCCCCACTGGCCGCCCCGCTTCTGGGCGATGACTGTGTGGTGCGTGTTCACTTTGGGCTCGATATCCGCCTTGCCCGGCGGCACCATCCCGGCCACCGCCCGCAGGATCGCGGCGTCAGCGCCCAGAAACCGCACGCCCCTCACCTTCGCGACAAACGCCGCTGGGGAGTGGTCCGCAAAGATTGTGCCCATGGTCGCGGCGATCTCTGCCCGCCCCACTTGCTGGCTCCCGTCGAAGCCGATGGACTCGCCGTCCTCAAGGAACGGCTCGGCCATCATATCGCCGTTCCGCTGGTTCCAGCCAGCAAGCAGTTGGTTATAGAGCGCACGGATCGCAAGTTCATCAGCGGACGATGCCGGATCACCAGTCGGGGAACTCATGGGGGGCGCCTCCTTTTAGGGGCTCAAGCTATACCGAGCATACACAACGTACGGCCCCCCGCCAAGGTGTGGCGGAGGGCCTGCGTGTAGTGGACCTTGCATGCCGGGCCAGACCGGGCCGGTCACCCGGCCTAACCGGCGATGTTCACCGCTTTCATGCGGTAGCAAAAACTTTTCGATCAGACTCATAATAGGAGGATTTGATCAATAGGGAATAGTAATTTAGTTATAACTCCACAACATGGAGCCAAGCCCCGCGGATCGGGCGACAGGAACAGAAAGGGGTAAGGCGATGGGCACGACTCTCGGAGCGGCTCCGGACACGGCATCTGAGAAGGCAATTTGGAAGGTCATCGGGGCATCGGCCGCAGGCACCGTGATCGAGTGGTATGATTTTTACATTTTCGGCAGCCTTGCGACCGTGATTGCGGGACAGTTCTTCCCCACAGGCAACGATACCCTGTCACTCATTTACACCCTGGCCACATTCGCGACCGGTTTTGTCGTGCGCCCGTTCGGCGCAGCCTTCTTCGGCCGGATCGGCGACCTGATCGGCCGCAAGTACGCCTTCCTGGCCACGCTGGTGATCATGGGCGGTGCCACCACTGCGATCGGTCTGATTCCCAGCTATCAGTCCATCGGACTCGCTGCGCCCGCAATTCTGATCTTGCTGCGGTTGCTCCAGGGGCTGGCGCTGGGCGGCGAGTACGGCGGCGCGGCCGTCTATGTCGCCGAGCATGCACCCGACAACAAGCGGGGCTTTTACACAAGCTTCATCCAGATCACGGCGACTGCGGGCCTGTTCGTCTCCCTGCTGGTCGTGCTGGCGGTCCGGCTCTCCCTGTCCGCAGCAGCCTTCAACAGCTGGGGCTGGCGGGTACCGTTCCTGCTGTCGATCCTGATGGTTGGCATGTCACTTTATATCCGCATGCAGATGAAGGAGTCCCCGCTTTTCAACAGGCTGAAGAAGGAAGGTAAAGTCTCCAAGGCGCCGCTGGCTGACTCCTTCTCCAAGGGTGGCCGGCTGATGCTGCTGGCACTCCTCGGCGCCACGGCCGGTCAGGGTGTTGTCTGGTATACCGGGCAGTTCTACGTCGGCCTGTTCATGCAGAAAACCCTCAACATTTCGCTCACGAACACAAGCTACATCACTGCCGTGGCACTCCTGCTGGCCGCACCCTTCTTCGTTGTTTTCGGCCGGCTCTCCGATCGCATTGGCCGCAAGAAGATCATGCTGGCCGGCAATCTGCTGGCGGTGCTGACCTACTACCCGATCTACATGGCCATGAAGGCTTACGCCGCCAATTATGTGATCCTGACCCTGCTGGTCTTCCTACAGGTGCTGTACGTGACGATGGTCTACGGACCGATCGCCGCCTTCCTGGTTGAGCTCTTCCCGGCGAATATCCGGTACACTGCGCTGTCGCTCCCGTACCACGTCGGCAATGGCATCTTCGGCGGGCTGGTGCCGACCATCGCCACGGCCGTGGTCCTCAAGACCGGCAACATCTACTCCGGCCTCTGGTATCCGATCTCCATCGCGGCGATGACCTTCATCGTCGGCTTGATTTTCCTGAAGGAGACACATCACGTCAAGATCTGGGAAGAGGTCGGTGGCGACGCGACTGCTGCAGCCGCCCAGGGAGACTGACCGGCGTGGAGAACTTTCAGGGGCTCTTGCCGGTCGGGCAGAAGATCGCGCCGCCAGCATGGCTGCGGGACGGGGCCCTGGTACGCGATTATGAAGCCTATTACAAAGATGCCATGGCGGATGTCACCGCGTACTGGGACCGGGTGGCGCGGGCT
>JAQBPS010000223.1 GCA_028287415.1 Bacillota bacterium
CTCCCTGGACGTCGAATATTAAGCAGGATAAAAACGCATTGCCCTCCGATTCAGTTGAATCGGAGGGCAATTTTCATGTGCAACATCACCCGGGAGCGCTGAACAGCTCCAGCTTCTCCCCATCCGGCCCGTGAAAGAATGCGATCTTCACGCCGAGTGGCTCGATGACGATCGGCTCGTCGTTCAGCAAGTGGACAGCGTGCTTCTTCAGATGCGCGAGCACCGTACTCACATCATCAACCGTGAACGCAAGATGGTTGACCACACCCTGGCGGGCGTGCTCAATCGCCCCGCCCGTGGCGACCAGTTCAAGCTCCGCATCGCCGATCGCCAGAAACGCCAGCTCCGACTGCTCGCTGAGCCGCACCCGGGTACGCAGGTTCAGGCCGAGGACCTCGGTGTAGAACTTGATCGACCGGTCCATGTCCGATACATTGATGCCGATGTGCTCCACTTTTCGCAACAGCATGCGCCTCAACCTCCAGCCCCTAGCATTCCCGCTTATTTGATCCCGGTCAGCGTGATGCCCTTGATGATCTGCTTCTGGAAGATCGCAAAGATGACGAGGACCGGAATCACCGCCATGGTCGCGCCCGCCATCACCAGCTCGTACTGGTTGAAGTTCTCATAGGAGAAGTAGCTCAGCCCTACCGGCAGCGTCCACATCGCCGGGCTGTCAATCGCGATCACCGGCCAGAGGAACGCGTTCCAGCTGCCCAGGAAGGTCAAAATGCCGAGCGCTGCCAGCGCCGGGCGCACATTCGGCATCGCCACCCGCCACCAGATGCCGAACTCGCCGAGCCCATCAATCCGGCCGGCATCCAGCAGGTCGTTCGGGATCGCCTCCATGAACTGCCGCATCAGGAAGACGCCGAAGGCGGTCATCAGACCCGGGAACATGATTCCCAGGTACGTATCGGTGATGCCGACCTTCGTCGCGCCGACGTACCACGGGATGATCAGCATCTCCGTCGGGATCATGATCGAGCTGAGGATCGCAAAGAAGATGATGTTCCGGCCCTTGAACTCGACCTTGGCCAGGATGTACCCGACCAGCGAGTCAAAGAAGGCGACGCTCACGGTCGTCAGCCCCGCCACGACGACGCTGTTCATGAACCAGGTGGCAAACGGTGCGTGATCAAACAGCTTCGCAAAGTTCGCCAGGGTTGGCGCCTTCGGAATCAAGGCCAGCGAGTAGATATCCGTGCTGGGCTTGAATGCGGTCGCGATCATCCATAAAAACGGGAAGACGGTCAGGACGGCGCCGAGCACGAGGAGAATGTACGTGGCCGTCTGCCCGAGCGTCCGCCGCTGCGAATAGGTCATTGCGGCCACCTCCTAATACTCGTACTTCCGCGTGATCAGCTTGTTCTGAACCACCGTCAACACCAGGATGATCAGGAACAGGACCACGGTCGCCGCCGCGGCATAGCCGTACTTGGACGACTTGAAGGCCTCCTGATAGATGAAGAGGACCAGGGTTTTCGTGCTGTTGAGCGGGCCGCCCTGTCCCTGATTGGACATGCTCAGCACCTCCGTGAAGACCTGGAGGTAGCGAATCGTGCCGATGATCGCTGAGAAGACGATCGTCGGGTTGAGCAAGGGGAGGGTGATGTGCCGGAACACCTGCCACGGGCTGGCGCCATCTAACTGCGCCGCCTCGTAGAACATCGTCGGAATCGCCTCCAGGCCGGCGAGGAAGATCACCATCTGAAAGCCGAGGCCCTGCCAGACGATCGCCGCGACGATCGAATAGAGCGCCTGAGTCGGGCTGCCGAGGAATTTCTGCGGGGCGATGCCGACCAGGTGCAGCAGCTCGTTGAAGATGCCGCCATGCTCCTGGAGCATCCACCGCCAGACCCATGCGACGGCCACCGCCGACGTGATGTACGGGATGAAGTAGAGCGTGCGGAAGAGACCGGCGAAGCGGTTCACCCGCTGGATCAGCAAGGCGACACCCAGGCCGAGGATCAGCTGAACGGGCACGCCGACCACCACATAGAGAAACGTGTTCGTGAGCGACCTGACGAAGACCGGGTCCTTGAACAGCTTCTGGTAGTTGGCCATGCCGACCCAGGGCTTATCCGGCGAGAGCATGTCCCACTGCCGGAACGACATGTTGAGTGCGACCAGGGTCGGGAGAATCCGGACGACCAGGAAGAAGAGCAGCGGCACTGCGAGGGCGCCCCAGGCCCACAAGGTCCGCTTTTGTGCCAGGGTCAGGCCGGGTCTCGTGGGCCGGGGCGCGCCGCGGACCGGCTGCGGGACGGTGGCCAAGCTGAACTCCCCCCTCTTCAGGACGCACGGAATCCCCGGCAGGCGCTGTGAGCCCGCCGGGGAAGCCGGAACTACTTACGCTTCGTCCAGTAATCGTCGAACAGGGCCTGGGCGCTCTTCTGACCCTCATCCAGTGCGGTCTTGTAATCCTTGCCGCCCACCAGCACCGAATCCACGGCGTTGGTGATCGCGTCGCGGTCCTTCGTCTCATCGGTGAAGAAGGTGGCGTTGGCGTAGGCCAGACCGTCGATGAAGCCCTTCAGCTTCGGGTCGTCCTTGAACTTGGCAGCGACCTCCGGACGGGCCGGCAGCTCGCCAATCGCCTTCGTCCAGCGCTCCATCACATCCGGCTGGGTGAGGAACTTCATGAACTTGACCGAGGCGTCCTTCTGCGCGCCGGTCGCCTTCTTCGTCAGGCCGTTGGCCCAGAACGAGGCCATGGTGTAGGGCTGGCCGTTGGGGCCCAGGGGCAGCGGCGCGGAGGCGAAGTCAAACTTGGCATCCAACAGGTTGCCCAGGCGGAAGGAGCCGTCCACGTCCATCGCGGCCTTGCCCGCCTTGAAGGCGGTCACATCATCGGTCATGAAGCCGATCTCGCCGACCTTGTGCACCTTCTGGAGGTCAACCCACCACTGGAAGGCCTGCAGGCCCTGGGGGGAGTTCCACAGCACCTGCTTATTGTCGGCGGAGAGCGGCTGGCCGCCGGTCTGGCGCACCAGCACCTCGCGGAACCAGTTGTGGCCCTGGCCACCGGCGTTGAAGTAGAAGCCGACCTGCTCCAGCTTGCCGGAAGCATCACGCTTCGTCAGCGCCTTGGAAGTGGCGACCAGCTCATCCCAGGTCTTCGGCGGCTCAGCGATGCCCGCCGCCTTGAACAGATCCTTGTTGTAGAGCAGGGCCAGCGTGCGGACGGCGGTGGGCAGCACGTAATACTTGCCGTCCATCTTCGCGGCCTTCACCAGCGGGAAGAACTCCTTCTCGATGGTGGCGGGAGGGAAAGCATCCTCGGGGAGGGGCTGGAGGAAGCCGGAGTCGACGTACTTGGGCAGCCAGCCGTAGTAGAGGTTGATCACGTCGGGACCCTTCCCGGCTGAGACCGCCGCGGCCACCTTCTCGTTGTACTGCTCATAGGGGAAGTCGGCGGTCTTGACCGTGATGTCAGGGTTCTTGTCCTGGAACTCCGTGATCAACTGCTTCATCAGGTCGGTCTTGGACGTATAGCTATACTGCCAGTACTCGATCGTCACCTTGCCGCCCGCGTTCGTCGACCCGCCGCTCGGTGTGGTGGTCTTGCTGCCGCAACCGGCCAGCACGCCACTCATCACAGCCACCGCCATAATTCCCGCCGCCACTCGCTTGGCCATAATCTGTGTGCCCTCCATGTGGGATCTTATATGCGCTGCCCGGCTAGCTACGCCGGCGCCTGGGCCTGTACGAGCGCCCCGGCCTCAGCCAGCATCCGGGATCGAGCCGCTTCAATATCGGACCGGTGATCAGCGACTGCCTTGCGGGCTGCGGCGATTGCGGCATGTGCTTCCTTGATCGCCCGCCGGACCTCCCGGGGCGCGGGGCCGCCGATGATCGCCCGCCGTTCGATGAAGACGCGGGGGTCTGTCGCCTGGCGGTACGCCTCGTCCGTCAAGCCGCTCGGGCGGCCGATGGTCTTGACCGCCGCCGCATCGAGGTCGGCGAGGGTGGCGGCCGGCAGGGTCTTGCCCTCGGCTCTTAACGCGGTGACGAACTCGGTGACGACGTGGTGCGCCTGGCGAAAGGGCAGGCCCGCCTCCCGCACCAGGGTATCGGCGACTTCGGTGACGGTGGCGAAGCCGTCCCGGGTCCGGCGTTCCAGCACGGCCACATCAAATGTGACGTTGCCGAGAACGTCGTTGAGCAGGTCCAGTGCCCGGTAGCTCTCCTGGATGACCTCCTCCACCATCGGCTGGAGGTCGTCGCCGACATCGTTGATGTCGCCGAACGGCACGTTATGCGCCAGGGGGAAGAGCGCAGTACTCCGGCCCATCAGGCGGCTCAGCACCGCCCGCAAATGCTCCAGGGCCACGGGGTTCCGCTTCTGCGGCATGATGCTGGAGATCTGGACAAGCCCATCGGCCAGCTTCAGCACGCCAAATTCGTTAGATGCGAAAAGCATGAGATCATAGACAAACCTGCTTAGATTTGACGCCATCACCAGTACGGTGGATGCGGCTTCCAGCATGTGATCCGCCGCGCAGACGGCGTCGTACGAGTTCTCCACCAGGCCCTGGAAACCGAGATAGTCGGCCACCTGCCCACGGTTGA
>JAQBPS010000243.1 GCA_028287415.1 Bacillota bacterium
GTCCACGTAGATCCAGGGGTAGTAGAAGGCGCCGTATTTGGAGGAGAGCTCGCCCCGCTGCTCCTGTACGGCCTGGAGATCCAGGCCCGCCCGGCAGTCCACAATGGCGAATCGATCGCCCATGCTCTCGGCGTGCTCAAGCATCGCCTCGTGGAGCGCCTGCACGTTGGCGGCGGCGAACAGGAGGTCGCCCTTCTCGTTCTTGCCCACCGCGTCGGCAAGGATCACGATTGTCACCTGGTCGACACCCTCGAAGCAGGCGAGGCCCGACCGGTTGTCGGGGCCCAGGTTCTGTCCCTTGAAGTCGGAGACCGTGATATCCACGGAGCCGTTGCGGCCGCCCCGCAGGTTGTGCCACTCGCCCTTCTTCATGGCCAGCGGCAGCCGGTGCTCCGGCGTCACGTCGGTCCAGGCGGCGTCGACCAGGCTCTCAATCTGCACCAGCCCGGAGGCTTTGGCCTCGCCGCGGGTCTCGTTCACCACCGTCACGGCGTACCGGTCCGTGTAGCCCGGTTGCATCGACAGGCCGTCGAACGCCTCGGTGACGCCGCTCCAACGGTGGCGGATCGTCAGCCGGAACTCGGCCGTGCTGACTTCGGTCTTGTCGGTCGCGTAGGTGCCGGTCAGGGGCTGGGCGGCGGCCCAGGCAATCCGGTTCCCGGAGAAGACCGCCGTCACCACCCGGTACTCGGCCCGCTCCGACACCCGGTCGTAGAACCGGACCACGCTGTCGGCGGCGATCCCCTTGGTCGACTTGAGCACCGCTTCGGTCACCGGTGTGCTGATCGCCGTGGTCAGCGTGGTCCGGACAAGGGCCGTGTCGTCGATCCGGACCCGGATGTCGTTGCCCCACGTGCCCATGCCGTTCGACTGGGCCGCATCGCTGCCGCCCGTCACGGTCGCGGGGTCGGGCGCCGCCGTCAGCATGATCCCGGGATGGGCCGCCACAACGGCCTCCGTGCTGTAGCCGTTGGCCAGGGTGCTACTGAGCGTGATCTTGCCGTCTGCCCCGATTGCGACGATCTGCTGGATCTCGGGCGCATCGGCGTTCTCCCACAGGGCGATCCGGTCACCGGTGGCCAGGCCCCGGCTATCGGACAGCTCGATCAGCCCCGCCCCCGGGGCCACTGCTGACTTCAGGGCGTACTCCGTCGGGTAGGCGGCGCCCGGCGCCACCGTAATCGCCGGCTGGAAGAAGGTATGGGCCAGGCCAGGCGCCCAGGTGACCGTTCCGGTCGCCTGATCCACCGCCGTGACGGTCACCGTCTCACGGCTGGGACCGGCCGGCAGATCCTCGTGGAACTCAAGCCGGGTGCCTACCGGCAGCCCGTCTGCCATGGGGAAGACGGCTGACGTGGCGCCCGCCGTCAGTGACCGGAAGTGCAAGTGCAGGGCACCCTTCGTCATGGTCGCGGCCGTGGAGTAGTCGTGAACCAGGGCTGTGGCCCAGGTGACCATCCCGGTCGGCGCATTAACGGCGGTCAGCACCAGGTTCGCCGTCACGGCGGCTTCCGTCAGGGTCAGCGTGTCGCCCACGGCCAGGGCGCTGGCGTCGCTCAGCACCGCCGACGTGGCGCCTGCGGTCAGGCCCCGGGCGCTGTAGGCAGCCTGGCGGCCCACCGGCCGGTAGGACAGGATATACCGTGCGCGCCGCATGGTGGCCTGGTTGGCCACCCGCACCGCGTAGGCGTTCTGCCCGCCGTTGTTGAAGTAGCCAAACACCGAGTGCGACATCAGTGAGTCGTCCGCCAGACCGCCGAAGACCCGCACGTAGTCGCTCCAGCTGTTGACGCTGATGGGCCGGTTCAGCGGTCCCCGGGCCGCAAGCCCGACGAAACCGGCGACTGCGGTCGCCACGGCCTCGATCGGCTTCGGGCCCTTATCAACCTCTTCCATGTACACGCCAGGGGCCAGATAGGTCGGCACAGTGCCACTCCTCCCTCTTTCTTCGAAGTGTGCGGGGGACTCCCGTCCCCCCCACACCGGCCCCCCCTTGCCTATCGGGGGCCGGTGCTCCCCGTCAGGTCGGCGGAGCCGACCTGCACGGGGGAAAGCATAGTTTCCGATCCATCAGGAGAGCTGAATCGTGATTCCCAGGCTCTCGCCGGGTCGGATCTGAATCTGGGCCGTGGGACCCCACCGCACGGGCGTGACCCCGGGCGTGGCCGCCCTGATTTGAAGCCGGCTTACCGGCGGAGCACCGACAGGATAGGCACCGAACCGGAAGGGATCGCCCGTGGCATCTGTCACCATAAAGCGGCCGTTCTGATCGGCGGTCAGTCCGGGCACCAGGCTGCTGGTGTGGCCGAACAGGTTCAGCTTGACGGCCCCGCCAGCGGCGACGGTGCCATCTTTGCGCACCACCCGGCCGCCAAGCCGGGCCCCCGGCAGCAGCGTCACCGACCGGTGCAGATGCCCCAGCCCGAGCGCCATCGTCTGGAGCCAGCTCCAGGCGGAGCCGGGCGCAGCCAGCCGGTAGCCGGTGGCAGCAATGCCCATCTGGTGCTGCCCCGGGCGGAAGCCCGGGTACCGGATGAGGCAGTACAGCCCCTCGGCATCGGTCCGGGTTTCGGAGAGGATCAGCTCCCCGGCCTGGCCGAGTCGGAGGCCCAGCACTACCCGGGCGCCCGTCACCGGCTCGCCCGTGGCGTGGTTGCGGAGCCGCCCGTAGACCTGGGTCGTCAGGACCCGCATATCTTTGGCAGTTATGTTCATGGCGCCCCCCCGCTTTCCTGGCGGTAGCCGATGACCCGATCCAGGACCCGCCCGGCGCCCATCACCTCGGGCGATTCCATATAGACGCCCCGGACCCGGTAGCTGAGGCTCAGCTTGAAGCTGCGCCCCATGGCGTCCCACAGGCGGGAGAGCTGATCGAGCGTGCAGTCTGCCTCGGTCTGAAGCTGAATCGCGAGCGTCGCTTCCTGCTCCCGCAGATACCCGGCCAGGTTAACCGCGTGCACCACGCGATTGCCGTAGAGGTAGTGCATCGCCCGGCCAAGCAGCTCATGCTCGTCCAGGGGCGTGGCGTGCCAGGGGATCAGCAGATAGTGCAGTTCCAGTCCCATCGGCGGCTCCGACTCGATGAAGCGGGCCGGGTCGTCGGCCGCGGCGTTGGGATCGGGCATGCGGGTGCGGTCCCGGTTGCGGACGGTGGTGTTCTCCAGCACCTGGTAGAGAAAGAGCGTCAGCGCAGGGGTGTGGGCCGGCGTGTAGCCCTCGTAGGGCACCGCCGCCTCGACGAACACCCCCTGGAGCACCCCGCCGGCGGCGGTTGCCCCCAGCAGCAGCGACTGGAGCGACTCGGTGGCGTCGCGCACCACCTGATAGGCCTCTGCCACAAGTTCACCTCCTTTCGCGTTGGATCAGTGGCAAATAAGCGCCAAACTCCCGCTCCGTGCAGGGGCGTCCGGCTTTCTCGTACTCCCGGCGGGCGGCCCGCACGAGATGGAGCATACTAATCGGCCCGCCGTCCGCGGCAGCAAGGAAAGCCGCCCCCAGTGCGATGTTGCGGATATTCCCGCCGGGCACGGCCAGCCTGGCCGCCAGGAAGTCCAGGTCCACGTCAGGGGCCAGGGGCGCCGACTCCGGCAGATGGACCTGCCAGATCCGCCTGCGTTGGACCTGCTCCGGCATCGGGAAGCTGATCTGAAACGACAGGCGCCGCTTGAACGCCTCATCCAGGTCCTCCACCCGGTTGGTGGCCAGGACCGTCAGCCCGTCGAAGGCCTCCATCCGCTGGAGCAGGTAGTTGATCTCGATGTTGGCATAGCGGTCATGGGCGTCCTTGACCTCGGTGCGCTTGCCGAACAGCGCGTCCGCCTCGTCGAAAAAGAGCAGGGCGTGGCTCTCCTCGGCCGCATCAAAAACGTGGGCCAGGTTCTTCTCCGTCTCGCCGATGTATTTCGAAACGACGGCGGAGAGGTCAATCCGGTAGACGTCGAGTCCCAGCTTCGTGGCAACCGCCTCGGCCGCCAGGGTCTTGCCGGTGCCGCTGCCGCCTGCGAAGAGAGCGCTGATCCCCAGTCCCCGGGTCTGGCCGTCGCCGAAGCCCCACTCCTTGAGCACCCGGTGTCGGTGTCTGACCCAATCGCAGAACTCCCCGAGCTGCTCCATCTGGTCCTGCGGCAGCACCAGCGCTTCCCAGGGAGGGCGCCCGGTCAGGCGCCTGGCCATCGTCCCCAGCCGGGCGGAGGACTGGGCCTTGCAGCCCGCCACCAGGTCAGCCTGGGTGAGCACCCCATCCAGGCTGCGGAGCCAGGCCTGCTCCCGTCCCAGCCAGAAGGCGTCGTGAATCCGCCCGGGCGTGAGGCGGTAGGTGGCGGCCAGCGCCGCCGGCTCCACATCTGCGGCGTGGGGCACCTTCGCCAGCAGCTCCAGCCAGATCTGCTCCCGTACGGGCTGATCGGCGAGGGGCACGGCCACCTGCGCCAGCCGGGCCTCTCGGAACAGATGGGGTTCCAGAGGCTGCTGGCTGACCAGGAACAGCGGAAGGCCGAAGGTGCCGGCCAGCTCCACGAGGCGCTTCAGCCCGGCGCGGTCGTCGCCCGCCACCGCCCCCAGCCCGGCGTGCCCGTCGCCCACCACCGCCCCCAGCCCGGCGTGCTGGAGGAATGCGTCCCGGCAGATTCGCAGCAGGTCCGTGTCGCCGCCCTGGAGCATCCAGAGCGCCGAGCCGATACCTGCGGCCAGTAGCGCCGCCACGGTGCGCCGCCCGCTGCCGGGAGGGCCGTGGAGCACAAGGATTGGCGGGGCCGCACCCGGCCCGAGCCAGCGGATCAACTGCTGAGGCGCCGTCCCGCCCAGTAGCCCGGCCGCCCTGTCGGAATCGGGCGGCGGTCCCGCCGCGACGCCGGCGGGCAGGTGCGGATTGCCGGTCAGGAATGCCACCAGGTCGGCGTCGATCTCCAGCGCACGTCCCGCC
>JAQBPS010000252.1 GCA_028287415.1 Bacillota bacterium
GAGGCAAGCGTCACCCCGGTCATCGACCGCGCCCTTTTCATGATGCTCGGCAACAACCGATTCGTCCTGGAGCAGCTCCAGGCCGGTCAGTACGAAACGATCAAGCACTTCGCCGCGTGGGTGCTGAGCAACGTGCGCGGCCATGCCATCAAGATCGTCAATCCCGGCGGCGTCGAGGCCTGGAAGGCCGGTGGCGGCGGAGCGGCGCTGGGGGAGGAGATCGGGCCGTATGGCGTCAGACCCCGCGACATCATCGCGACCCTCGCACGCGTCGGCAACGAGTTGGGCCTGCCGCACCCCGTCCACATCCATTGCAACAACCTGGGCCTGCCCGGCAACTGGGAGACGACGCTCGAGACGATGCGGGTGCTGGAAGGCTACCGGGCGCACATCGCTCACATCCAGTTCCACAGCTACGGCGGCGAGGATTACGCCACCATGTCGTCCAAGGTGCCGGAGCTGGTCGATTACGTCAACTCGCATCCGAATTTGACCGTCGATGTTGGCCAGGTGATGTTCGGGCGGGCGATCACCGCCAGCGCCGACGCCCCCTGGGAGTACTACCTGCGCAAGGTGACGGGCCACCGCTGGGTCAACCAGGAGATGGAGGCCGAGACGGGCTGCGGCATCGTGCCCTATCAATATAAGGACAAGTCGGCGGTCAACACGCTCCAGTGGGCGATCGGCCTGGAATGGCTGCTGCTGATGCAGGACCCTTGGCGCATCGCCCTGACGACCGACCACCCGAACGGCAGCGCGTTCACGGCCTACCCGCAGATCATCCGGCTGCTGATGGACCGGGAAGCGCGCCGCGAGGCGATGGCCCGCGTCAACCAGGCGGCCCTCACCCGCACCCATCTGCCGGAGTTGGATCGGGAGTACACGCTGTCGGAGATCGCCATCATCACACGGGCCGGGCCGGCCCGGATGCTCGGCCTGGCCGCGAAGGGGCATCTCGGGCCGGGTGCGGACGCCGACATCACCATCTACGACGACAACCCGAAAGATGTGGAAGCCATGTTCTCCCACCCGCGGTACGTGATCAAGGGCGGCGTCGTGGTGGTGGAGGATGCCGAACTGCGGCAGCCGGTCGAGGGGCGCACGTTCTGGGTGTCGCCCGCGTTCGATGCCGGCGTGGAGCCGCTGATCCGCCAGCATTTCGACCGCTGCTACACCATCCAGTTTGAAAACTACCCGGTCGACCTGCGCTACCTGCCAAACCATGAGGTGATCCCATGCGTCTGAACGGCGTTGCGATCGAGGACACGTTCGCCGAGGCGTTTGCCATGTGGGGCGCCCGTGTCGTGATCACCGCCCGCAGCGAGCGGTGGGCCATGGAGGCGGCGCGCAAGATGACGGGCATGGCGACATCCGTCATCGGGTGTGGTGTGGAGGCGGATATCGAAGGGCCGGTGGCCTGTGCTGATACCCCGGATGGGCGAGTCGGTGTAAGCGTGCTGCTCTTTGCGCCCAACCGGGAGGGCATCCGCAAGCGGCTGGTCGACCGGGTCGGCCAGTGCGTCCTCACCTGTCCGACGACGGCCTGTTTCGACGGGTTGGCGGCCGGCGAGGATGTCGCCCTGGTCGGCGGTACTCTGCGCTTCTTCGGCGACGGGTACCAGGGGGCGAAGCGGGTGGATGGGTCACGCTACAACCGCATCCCCGTGATGGATGGCGAGTTTCTTGTGGCGCACAGCTTCCACATTACCAGGTCGGTCGGCGGGGGCAACTTTCTCCTGCTAGGTGAGACGCAGGAGAGTGCGCTGGCGGCGGCGGAGCGGGCAGTGATGGCGATCGATGGGATGGCGGGCGTCATCATGCCCTTCCCGGGGGGCATCGTGCGGAGCGGCAGTAAGGTCGGCTCGCACTACAAGGGGCTGATGGCCTCGACGAATGAAGCCTACTGCCCGACGCTGCGGGGCCGTGTCAACACCGCTCTGCCGGCGAATGTCGGTGCGGTGTACGAGGTGGTGCTGGACGGGCTGAATGTGGCCGTCGTGGAGCAGGCGATGGCGGTGGGGATCCGGGCGGCGTGCGGCCCCGGGGTCGTTGCGGTGACGGCCGGCAACTACGGTGGCAAGCTCGGGCCGTACCACATGCACCTGCACCGGATCCTGGGCGGCGGCGGTGGGGACGGCGAGGACGACGGGGACGAGGGCGAGGCCGGGGCGGTGGCTCCATGAGCGGCCTGCGACTCGTGCCGAAGGCGCCGACTGCGATTCCGGTGGAGGCAGAAGTTTTGGACCCGTTACGACTGGCAGGCCTGAGTGCCGCTGCGGTCGCCGCCCTGCGAGTCTGGCAGGGCAATCAGCAGGGCGCTCTCGGCGATTTCTTCACCGTCGATGGGACAGGCGGTGAGGAGATTATCATCGATGGTGATATTCCGCATGTCAAATGGGTCGGGCACCGGATGGGCGGCGGGCGCATCACGGTGCGGGGCGCCTGCGGCATGCATGCCGGCAGCGGGATGCAGGGCGGTGAGCTGGCGATCCTGGGCGATGCCGGCGACTACCTGGGCGCCGAGCTGGGCGGGGGCCTGATCACCGTTGGCGGCAGCGGCGGGCATCATGTGGGTGCGGGCTATCCAGGCAGTCCAAAGGGGATGACCGGGGGCGTCATCTGCATCCGGGGCAGCGCCGGCGCTGAGGTGGGCGCCGCCATGGGGCGGGGACTGATCGCCGTCCTCGGCAATGTCGGGGACCTGGCCGGGGTCGGTATGCGGGCGGGCACGATCCTGGTCGGCGGGCGAACGGGGCGCCACCCCGGCGCCTGGATGGAACGGGGCTCGATTGTGGCGTGGGGCGAAGCGGTGCTGCTGCCGACCTTCATCTATGCCTGCACGTACACGCCGCCATGGCTGCCGCTGTCGCTGCGGGCAGTGGCGC
>JAQBPS010000259.1 GCA_028287415.1 Bacillota bacterium
CATCGCCCTTGATCCGCAGGATCACATCCCGGCTGACCAGGGTCACGTCCGCCTCGCCGGCCTGCTCCTGCCGCAGGTTGCAGGCGACGGCGAGAATCCGGTTATCGGCGCTCGGTTCGAGAAAGAAACGCGAGAGCGCATCGGTGGAACGGTGATTCAGCTCAACGCGGATCATGCCGCCATCCGGGGTCGGCACCCCTTCATCCAGCCGCCCGCTGCTGCGCAGGTCGTCAAGCAGGCGGGCAGCGGTCCTGGCCTTGGTCCCGCGTTCATCGGTGTTGTGCTTCTTGCTGTCCAGCTCTTCGATCACGGCGGCCGGAATGACCACGATGGCGCCAGGAAAGGCAAACGGCGCCCGGGGGTCATGGAGCAGGACGCTGGTGTCGAGCACGTAGAAGTTGCGCATCGTACTGCCTCCACCGAGCCAGGATGAAGATCGCCTCCCTCAGTATATGTTTTGTCTGTTGTTGACTGATTGTGGTTGTACTGTGGTCATGCGAACGCTGGGCCGACTGCGGGCTGGCGCTTGAGCGAGAAGCCAGCCACCGACGTAAGGTTGACCGCCAGCGAGGCGCCGATCACAGCGAGCCACTGAGCGATGCCGAGCGGTGCGGTGCCCAGGGCCAGTGCGAGCGGCGGGAAGTAGATCGTCCCGAGCAGCAGCATGCCGGAAGCGGCGGCGGCCAGCGTGACAATCGGCTCGTCCGGGAACCGGAGCCCGCAGGGCGTGTCCATCTGGGTGCGGCAGCGGAACAGGTAGAGGATCTGGCTGACGGCGATGGTGCTCAGCGCCAGGCTGCGGGCCACGGCCGCGCTGCCGCCGCCGGCCAGGGCGCTGACATAGAGGCCGAAGGCGGCTGCCCCCAGCTCGAGCCCGTGGATGAGGATCGCTCGCCGGGGCAGTTCGGCCCGCTTGCGTGGGGCAACACCGGGCTCGGGCGTATGGCGCTCGCCGAGGGCGAGGGCGGGTGGACCGCCTGCGACTACGTTCAGCCAGAGCAGGTGGATCGGCAGCAGCGGCAACGGCAGACCGAACGCCGCCGCTGCCACGAGCAGGAGCAACTCAGCGATGTTCGCCGTGACCAGATAGCGGGCAATGTCATCCGTGTTGCCTGCGATGCTCCGGCCCTGGCGAATCGCCGTCAGCAGCGTCTCAAGCCGGTCGTCCGCCAGGATCAGGCCGGCCGCCTCCCGGGTCACATCGGCGGCCCGGCCGCTGGGGGCGACCCCAATATCGGCGGTGCGGACGCCAAGCGCATCATCCAGGCCGTCGCCGACGTACGCGACCGTATGGCCCCGCTGCTGAAGCGCCCTGATCACCCTGGCCTTCTGCTCCGGGGTCACCCGCGCAAAAACTGCCACCCGCCTGAGGACCCGGTCAAGCTGCCGGGCATCAAGGTCGTCCAGTTCGTCGCCGGTAATCAGCTCCCGGCTGCGGCGCAGCAGTCCGAGTTCCCGGGCTACGACCAGCGCCGTCTGCGGATGGTCGCCGGTCAGCATGATCGTGCGGATGCCCTCGGTGGCGGTCCGCTGAATCAGCGGCCGCAGTTCAGCCCGCGGCGGGTCGACAATGCCCGCGAGCCCGGCGAACACCAGGCCCTGCTGTGACTGGTCGCCATAGCTGCAGGCCAGAGCCAGCACGCGCTGCCCGCCCGAGACGATATCGCCGACCGCATCGCGGATGGCGCCCAGGTCGTCATCGTTCAGCAACCGCACGCTGCCGCCCGCCATGATGCGGTTGCAGGCCGGGAGGATGGTCTCCGGGGCGCCCTTGCTGCACGTGAGGGGGGCGCCGTCCGTGCCTACGGTGACGGTCATTTTGCGCCGCCGGGGCGCAAAGGCCTCCTCGGCGAGGCGCGGTTCCTGACCGAAGTCCCGGGGGAGCCCGGCCTTCAACGCAAGGATGAGGAGGGCGCCCTCGGTCGGGCTGCCGTCGACTGTGAGGCCGCCGCCCGGCACGTCCGCCAGGCTCGCCTGATTGCAGCGGACGGCCACGTCCAGGAACGCCCGCATGTCAGGGTCGCCGAGCGCCTCGGCCGGTTCGCCGTCCTTCAGAAACCGGCCGTTGGGGTTCATGCCGGTGCCGCCGACTGACCACCAGGTGTTGCCCGTAAAGATGTTGCGGACCGTCATCTCCCCGCGGGTCAGGGTGCCGGTCTTGTCCGTGCAGATGATGTCGACGGTGCCGATCCCCTCGGCGACGGAGAGCTCCCGCACGTATGCGTCCCGCCTGGCGAGGCGGCGGGCGCCGGCGGCCAGCGCCAGGGTCAGGAACGTCGGCAGGCCCTCGGGGACCGCGGCTGCGGCGATGCTGACGACGCTCGCGAGGAGCTGGAGCGCCGGCAGGCCCCGCAGCAGGCCGGCGCCCAGCACAATGCCAAGGCCAATGGCGGACAGCTTTAGCAGGTCCCGGGCGAGCCGGGCCGTGCGCCGCTGCACCGGCGAGGGCAGCCGGTCCAGGTAGCCGAGGTTCTGGGCGATGCGGCCCAGGTGTGTGGCTGCACCGGTCGCCGTCACCACGGCCTCAGCGTGGCCCCGCAGGATCTCGCTGCCCACCGGCAGCAACTGGTTGGTCGTGACGGTGCGCGGGCCGGGCGACTCCGAGTCGTGGCCGACCAGGCGGCTGTCGTCAGCCTCCAGGTCGGTCGCAGCCAGGATCATCACGTCGGCGGGGGCGACATCGCCGGCCTGAAGGAGCACCACATCGCCGGGCACGAGGTCGGCTACCGGAATCGTGGCGCTGCGGCCCTCCCGCACAACGACGGCATGGGGCGGGTTGAGGGCCTGGAGCGGCTCCACGACCTCGTCGCCCTGATTCTCCCGCCACGCCCCGATCAGCGCGTTCAGCCCGGCTGCGGTGCCCACGGCGAAGACTTCCCAGGTGCGCCCGGTCAGCAGCGACAGCAGTGTGCCGGCGACGAGCACGATCGTCGACAGATTGCTGAACTGGCCGAGGAACCGGCGCCAGAAGGGGGCGACGGGACGGGCGGGCAGGGTGTTGCGGCCGAACCGCTCACGCCGCCTGGCCACCTCCCAGCGGTCCAGGCCTGCTGTGCCGGGGCCGTCCGGAACCGCAGTCGGTGGCCCCGGCTCTTGCCGGGCGACCGCCACCTCCGCCATCGCCGACCGCTGCCGGTCGCCGTGGCCGTGGCCCTGGCCCTGACCGGACAGCATCTGTAGCAGCACAGGCATGGACAGGCGGGCGGCGTCAAAGGTGAGCAGCAAGCTGGCTGACCATGGGTTCGTGGCTACAGTGCGCATGCCGCCAATGCGGCGCAGCCCGTCGGCAACGGCCGCGAGCAGGCGGGGGCGACCGCGCAGGCCTGGCAGTCTGATTCTGACACGTTCTGGCAAGCAGTGAACCAATTCTACCTGCACAGGCTCTCCCCCGTTTCGCTGATACTCCGGGAACGCACAGGGGCGCCCGGTTGCCCGAGCGCCCGCCGTTACTTCCCCCACGCGAGGACCCGGGCGAAAGAGATGCCTGAGAGGAGGTTCTCTCCCCGTTCGCGGCCCTTTTGCTTGAGATGCTGGACAAAACTGCCCAGGAACTGCTCCCACTCCCGATCGACGGCCTTGCGGCCCTCGGGGCCGAGGCTGCGTGCGCGTGTGGCCGCGTCGACCGCCTCGCGGAGCAGGGCCGAGGCCTGCTGTAGCAGGCGGTTCATCTCATCCAGGTCAGGTGGGCGTTGGGCTTCGGCCATCGCTTAGTGCTCCGGCTTCGGGTGAAACGCATCCACGACCGACTCGGCAACATCTTCGACCTTGTCGCCGACCGCATCGCGCATCCGCTCAAACTGGGCCTCGGCGACCACGTCCTCGATGCCCTCGCGGGCGTGGCCCATGGCGTACCGGAAACGATCACCAGCGACCATCGCACCGCGCACCACGCCCTTGGTGGCGGGCCGCACCGCTTCCTTCACCGCCGGCCACAGAAAGTAGCCGGCCATGGCGGTGCCTACGCCCCAGAGGAAGCCACGGGTCTGCGGCCTTCCCCACATATCGCCGTCAAAAGTACGTCCCAAACGAAACATATGACGCCTCCTGTCTCAACTTGCTCGGACTGATGTGGCAATACCTCTAGGGTTGTCCAAACGGGTCGGGGCTATTCTGTCGACCCGCTCACAGGCTCACGTTGCCGATGGCGGCTGCCAGGCCTGCCACAGCCCATTCGCCGGTCCGGAGCGGCGTCAGCTGAAGCATTCGCCGCAGCGGTGGCACCAGTATGGAGCCGGCGAGCAGTGCGGCAGAGCCCGCCACGGCCCAGGCGGCGAGGGGGTTGGGTTGCTGCGGGCGGGCGCCCGCTGGCCCGCGCCGGCTGCGGATCATGTAGAGGAGCTGGCCGAGCACCAGGGTGGAGAGGGTCAGCGTGCGCACGACAGCCAGCGGCTTGCCGATGCGCAGGGCCCACAGCAGCAGTCCCAGGGCCGCCGCACCCAGCTGGAGGCCGTGGCGCACGATCTGGCGGCCCAAACCGCCCGCAAAGATGCTCTCGGCGCGTGGACGGGGCCGCTGGGCCATCTCGGTGCCGTCCGCAGGCTCGGCGCTGAGGGCGAGGGCGGGCAGGCCGTCGCCCACGAGGTTCAGCCAGAGGATCTGCAGCGGCAGCAGCGGGAGGGGGAGGCCGAAGGCAACTGCGGCGCCCATCACCACCATCTCGCCCATGTTCGAGGCGAGCAGGTAGCGTACGGATTTGCGGATGTTGTTGTAGGTGACACGCCCCTGTTCGACCGCCGCCACGATGGTGGCAAAGTTGTCGTCGGCCAGGATCAGGCTGGCGGCCTGCTTGGTCACCTCGGTGCCGGCGATGCCCATGGCGATGCCGATGTCGGCCTCGCGCACGGCGGGAGCGTCGTTGACGCCATCGCCGGTCATCGCCACAACATGGCCGTGGGCGCGGAGGGCCCGGACTACCCGCAGCTTCTGCTCCGGGGAGACCCGGGCGCAGACCCGCAGGCGCTCGACGCACTCTCGGAGCTGGCGGTCGCTCATGGCGGCGATCTCCCCGCCCGTCAGGACCAGATCGCCGGGGTGCATCAGGCCGATCTCCCGGGCGATGGCGGCCGCCGTCTGGGGATGGTCGCCCGTCAGCATGACGACGCGGATGCCGGCCCTGCGGCAGCGGGCCAGCGCAGGCGG